>CAZBYH010000048.1:0-10180 GCA_964496155.1 uncultured Methanoculleus sp. | reverse complement strand
AGACCCACCACACGGGCGATTCCTGACTCGCGGATGGCAAGAGACGCCTTTGTCAGAGGGACACACGAAAACGCTACATGCAGCACGTTCGGGCGGCGGTATCCGGGATCCGTCCATCTTACTCCCCGGATATAGGTATCTGTCACCGTGCAGGGGCCGCTGTCATCCAGCACACAAAAATCGGCACGCCGGCCAGGTGCGAGTGCACCCCGATCATTCATACCAAATCGTTCTGCAGCCGAGAGGGTGCCCATCCGATAGGCAATCTCCGGTTCAATGCCGGCATCAACTGCCTTACGGATACAGTCATCAATGTGACCGTCTTCTGCGAGCATATCCGCATGCCGGTCGTCGGTTGCAAAACAACACCGGGGGGCAGAGGCAGGCGTCACCACCGCTGCCAGCGCACGGAGATTCTTTTCCGTTGACCCTTCACGCAACATGATGTACATCCCGCGCCGGAGTTTCTCTAAAGCTTCACCGGCACCCGTGCATTCGTGATCACTCTGGATGCCTGCTGCGATATACGCACAAAGCGCTGAACCAGAGAGAAGCGGTGCATGGCCGTCCACAACCTGAGAGAGACCTATCTTACAGAGCAGATCTGTGTCTTGTGCGAGTACTCCCGGCACGTTCATCACTTCACCAAGGCCGGTAACCCCCTCTTCTTTTATAAAGGGCGCAAGGTCACTACAGGAGAGAACAGCCCCACCCCGGTCAAGCGGCGTCGCCGGGACGCAGGACGGAAGCATCAGCCGTATATCAAGCGCCACCTCTGATCGCTCCTGCAGCATATACCGCAGCCCCGCAGTGCCTGCAACATTCGCAATCTCATGGGGATCGGCAAACACCGTGGTGGTTCCATGCGGAATCACCGCCCGTGCATACTCTGCCGGTGTCAAAAGAGAACTTTCAATATGCACGTGTGCATCAATCAGTCCGGGGATGACACGTTTTCCCCGCAGATCAATGGTATGTTCTGCAGCATACGTTCCAAATCCTGTTACACGCCCGTCTTTCACACCAAACGAGGTATTCTCTTCCCATTCCCCGGTAAACGGACAGAATACCCGTGCATTTATAAAAATGGTATCGCAGGGTTCCTTCCCTGCGGCAGCCTGAGTGAACGAACCCACGATCAGACCTCGATATCCTCAATTGAACAACCAAGCCGTTTCCCGTCCTCCATCATATAGATAAAGAGCCGATATGGACCGGGCTGCAACGCTGCATCAAATGCAACATCATTCATTCCTGCATCAAGATGCACCGAACGGACGATTTTATTCACCCCCACTTGTTCGAACCCGGAGATATCAAACACCGTGATCTGCATCGCGACATCCCGGGCCTCCTTTTTATTATCGACAGAGACATGCACTGCACTCCCGTCATACGAAACCGTACAGATGGAGTAGGTGAGGCACCCCGCAGATACGATAACCACCATCAAAACAAGAAAAAGTCCGGTTACTACACTAATCCTGGACATATCTGATGTAAATAAAACCCGGGACAAATTATACTATCTGCTTTGACCCGGGGTAAAGGATGTTAGAAATGCAATTCCAGAAATTCACGCAGTGACTCCATAGTATTGGTGGCGGTAACGGCTGAAATCTGCGGAGAAAATACCGATTCCGTCACTGCGCGGTACCGCACAGGAGAGGAATCCGGGTGATCACATTTGTTCAGGAAAACGGCATACGGACAGCCGGACCCCTTAAGGAACTGGCAGATCCGGATGGTTAATTCATCCAGATCACGTGTGGTATCAGCCATGACGATGGCGCCATCCATGCCACGGGAAAGAATATCACGGGCAAATTCAAACCGTTCCTGTCCCGGCGTCCCAAAGAGATAGACCTTTTGGTTCTTGATCTGTGTCCGCCCAAAATCAAGCCCGACAGTTGTTGGAATGTCACATTTATTCGCTTCAATGTGACGGGATTCAGGATCAATCGCTCGAATAAATGTAGACTTACCGGCGTTGTAAGCCCCAAAAATCACAATCTTCAGTCGGGAACATTCCATTGATAATATCTGTTTGTTTTACGCCCCATATATCATTTTCATTCGAAAAGTGGGTATGTCTGGTCGAGAACAAACAGAGTGTTTTTCACCTGACACCGCAAAATTCCAGTTAGCGACTACAGACGGGAGAGACTTGATGTCGGTAATAACATTTACAAACCATAAAGGAGGCACCGGGAAAACTACATCCTGCCTGAACTGTGGAGGTTTTCTTAATAGAAAAGGGGAACGGGTGCTGATTGTCGATTGCGATCCACAGGCAAATGCATCCACCGGTCTTGGATGCGACCCACAGGAAGAACGGAAGAATATCTATGATGTCTTTATGTCAGGCACGGAAGATTTTGAATCCGTGGCACTCAAAGAGATCATCGTTTCAACAGAATCAGGCATAGACCTCTGCCCCTCATCACTTGACCTTGCAGGCGCCGAACCATATCTCTATCAACGTGAAGACCGGCTTCTGGTTCTAAAAAAAGCGATAAAACCCATCCTCAGACAATATGATTACATCCTGATTGACACCCCTCCCAGCATGGGCCAATTTGTGATTAACGGAATTGTAGCATCAGACCATGTGATTATCACATTGGACAATGGCATATTTTCCCGAACAGGTTTTGAGGCAATACAGAACATATTCTCAGATATTGAAGAGATAACAGGAACGCCTGTATCAGCTGATATAGCCATCATCACCCGCGGGCGGATGATACAGGAAGAGATGACACCAGGAGAGGAGATATCCCGCGGGTTCCGTCGTCTTCTCGGACTCAAAAATACAGAGACAACGTCCCGCGAACAGCATGAAGAGATTGTTACATTCTGCGAAAAATCCTTCCCAATCGTTTTTACGGTGCCCTATGACATCGGGGTTCACGAAGCGCAAAAACGGGGATTGCCCCTTTCAGATTACTCACCGGATAGCAGAGCGGCCGTTGTGTATGAGGAAATATCCGCTGCTATTGAAAAACTGAACGTAAAGAAACCGAGGAACTGAATACCCATGCTGGAACAACCAAAGAGACCGGGACGAAAGGCACTCTTCACCGGAGTGTATAAGCAAAAAGACCGGACTGAAGAAGCAGTTGAGGACACCAAAGCAGGAGAGAGGGGGGAAGGGCTCTCTGACGCACTTGAAGCGATTATCTCAAACCCTAAATCCGGAATGGTGTTCCCGGACAACCTTGATGCTTCACAGCGGGAAATGGCAGTCTCCATCAACGCCGCCCTTAATGCAGTACGCAATGCAGCAGAGGAAGAGCTACAGACGGCACAGGAAACGGCCAGCCATCTGGTTGAACAAACAGCAGAACTAAAGAAAACGATTGACACCCTGCATGCAGACCTCGAAAGCCAGCAGCGTATTGCCCAGTCCCTGACTGAAGAGCTCAAAGCGACCGTGGCTCAGGATTCAGATGCGTGGGAAGGGGAAAAAGAACGAATCCAGGCAGATATCCAGAGAAAAGATGAGGAAATTATCCGCATCACCGGGCAGGTATCTGCGCTTGGGAAGGAGGCAGCATCCTTCAGAAGCGAAGCTGAAGATCTGAGACAGGAGGCAGCAAAAGCGCCAGAGCCGGAAGCATATGCACACCTCCACCAGCAATTCGAAGAGCTCACAAACCGCCATGCAAACCTCACCGCAGAGGTCAAGGCCGAAAAAGAACCGCTTGCAGCAGAGATCAAAGATAAAGATAACGAGATCATCCGCCTCGGTAATGAAATATCCGGGCTGAGGGAAGAGACGGCACGGCTCATCAAGGCAGCTGCAGAGGCACCGGAACCCGAAGCATACACAAACCTTCAGCAGCAGTTCGAAAAACTCACCCGTCGTAATGCAGACCTCACGGCACGATTTACCGCGGACACTGAGCGGCACGAAGCAGATCTCACTCAGAAAGGCGATGATATAATTCATCTCAGGGAGGAGATTGCAACACTCAGGAAGGAGGCTCTGAAAGCAAAAAAAAGAGACCAGAGTGATGTGGAGCTGCAAAAGAAGTTTGAAGAGCTTACAACCCGGAACGCAAACCTGACGGCAGAATATGAAGCCCGGATACAGCGGTCAGGAGCGGGAACCGTCGCCCTCAGAGAGCAACTGCGTGCAGCAGAACTGGCAAAAATAAGTGCAGAGGAAAATGCAACCCGTCTGAATAAGGTGGTGTCGGGTCTTGAAGCTGGGAAACGGGAACTGCAGAATCAGGTCACTGCACTGAAAACCGCCGCAACCGTTGCCCCAAAGGAAGATGAAACCGTTCGTGTCCTCAGACAGAAAGAGCGGGAGGTAAATGCACTGGTAATGAAGAATCCAATACCGGTGCTCATTACCGACAGTTCATTGAAGATCACCGGCGCAAACCCGGCATATGAACAGTTATCCGGGATTAAACTCGCAGAACTCCGGAAGATGAACCTTAAAAACATCACTCTTATCGACCAGAAAGGAGACGGCATCGAAAAGACCGTGAAAAATAGAGTGCGGAGTTCAACGGAGATAGTGACCCACCTGCCCACCGGAACCTATGTGCTTGAACAATATGGCATCCCCATCCTGCAGGAATCCGGCTCCATTGAATCGGTCTACATCTTCTACAACGATATCACAAAGGAACGCAGGGAAGCAGATCAGATCCGCGAACGGATGGCAGAAAATGAAAATCTGAGAAAACGATCAGAACTGATGATCGAAGAGAACCCGATGCCCATCCTGTATATGGACAGTAATTTCACCGTGCAGGTGACAAATGAGGCATATGCCAAGATGAGCGGCATTCCCCGCAAGAAAATCATCGGGATGAACGCTCGTGATTTCAAAGTCTCTAACCAGGAAGGGGACGGGTTGGGTCAGGTAATCCGCCGAAAGAAAACATGTTACGGGGTTGTCACCGTAGACCTCCCCTCTGGCACGCATATTCTGGAGCAGTACGGAATTCCGGTCATCGGTCCCGATCGAGCATTGTCACATATTTTCATTGTGTATAATGACATCTCAGGCGTCAGAGATAAAGAAGCAAAAATCTCCCACCTGATGGCACAGATGAAGGATGAGGCAGGGACTCTTGCAGAGAGTGCGGAATACCTGACCTCCCGAATGGAAGAACTCGCATCCGGAAATCTCATGGCAAAAGCCACCGTTTCTGATAATGATCCCCTAAAACTCCTGAAGGAGCATTACAACAAATCAGTTGCCTCTATCCGCTCAATCACGGAAAATGTCGCCGAGACAATTGAAGCCATCCGACATACGGCAAAAGATCTGACGGCAAGCAGTGATGGGATAAGCAATGCCAATGTGAAGATGTCAACAGATAGTCAGACAATCACTGAAAATATGACCGCCCTGCAGAGAGAAATAGATGCAGTCAGTTTTGAAGTGGCAAATCTCTCTGCCTCCATTCAGGAGATAGCAAGTACCTCCCAGGAAGTGATGCACCAGGCTGAGCTCTCCTCTGAAGAAGGGGCAAAAGGCGTTGAAATTGGAAAGACCGCTTCTGAGAAGATGGCACTGGTGGGTAAAATATCACAACAAAGCATGCAGGACATCACAGTCCTGAATGACCAGATGAAGAAAATTGGAAAGATTGTCCGAATCATTGCAGGCATTGCCGATCAGACAAATCTCCTCGCCATCAATGCAGCAATTGAAGCGGCACGGGCGGGTGAACATGGCAGGGGATTCTCTGTTGTTGCAGGAGAAATACGGAACCTTGCCGTGGAGTCAAAAGAGGCTTCGGCAAGCATCGAAGAACTCATCGGAACGATTCAGAATGAGAGTGAACGGACATCTGAGTCGATGCGTTCTGCAGATAGTGAGGTCCGCAGTGGCATAATCAGCGTGAATGCATCCATAGATGTCATCAATACCATTGTCAATGTAATAAATCTCTCAGCAGAGGGCGTCGTGGAGATAACCCGTGCAACCGAAGATCAGGCCAACGCCACGAACCGGTTGATGGAAAAAGTGGAGCGTGTGTCACAGATGGCACGAAAGACCATGCAGAACAATAAGGAAATGGCAACAATGGCAGAAGAACTGAGCGCCTCAGCCGAAGAGGTGGGCAGTGTTGTCCATGAACTTGATACCATGGCCGAACGCCTGCATTCCCAGATAAAACGGTTCAAATTTGAACAGGACAAATGATATCACCATGGACACCAGAGGATTTCAGGCGGTTTTGCGGACGATAGAATTAAAACTGAGTATACAGAGCGAAAACTACAAACCTGACTATCTTGAGAGGAGAATTCAGTCAAGGATGCGCATATGCAAAATTGAATCGTATACTGAGTACAATTCTCTCCTCATATCAAGCACTATAGAACAGGAAGCATTCCGGAATGCTCTCACCATAAATGTAACAAAATTCTGGCGAGATCCGGAAGTATTTGATCTGATAAAACGCGAGATCATCCCTGAGATACGACGCAGGAAACAAAAAATACGTATCTGGAGTGCCGGGTGTGCAACCGGAGAAGAGCCGTACACACTTGCACTGATGGGGTATGAAGCAAGAATTATGTACCCGGATGTGCAGGTAACAATCTTTGCATCAGACATCGACAAAGAAGCCCTGAAAAAAGCGGAGACAGGTCTTTACCTGAAAAAGGCATTGGAAAATCTCTCAGAAGCACAGGTTCGCAGGCACTTTGATGAACAAAAGGATGGAACATTCCTGGTTAAACCGCATCTTAGGGATTTCATAAAGTTCTCCTGCCATGATCTAATGAGCGGAAAGGCGGTGTCACAGTATCTTGACATCATCCTCTGCAGGAATGTGACGATTTATTTCACGGAGAAACAAAAGGATGAACTTGCACGGATTTTTGCGCCGGCGCTTGCAGAAGGCGGTTACTATGTCATGGGAAAGACTGAGTATATGGGCCGGGATGTAGAGCAGCTCTACGAACCGTTTAATTCAATTCAGAAGATATACCGGAAGAAAAGCGTCTGATCAGCGTTTCGGCATGGTGAAGTCGTCGAGTGTTTCAGGTTCTGTCACCTCAATGCGGGATAACTTATCCATCATATCTTTCTTTTTTGTCGAATCTTTAATTTGACCCAGCACAAACATGAGATTTATTCCAATCACCACAATGACCATGGTGAGGCCAATTCCCATAAGAACCCCTTTTGACGTCAGAAAAACAGAGACCAGCAATACTACAAATGAGATCAGATAGAATAGTATCCAGGTGTGCGATTCCTGCGGATCCATAGATACAGAAACCTCTAACCCGATGTTATTTTAAATACACGTTCTGATATTTCACTGTTAAGCCGGGTATATACAGACAAAAGATTATCAAAACGGCTACACAAGATTATGGTGTGAAACGGGCAGACATCCTCACCTTTGCAGGTGCAATCGCTATTGTAATCATTATCGCAATTGCTTCACAGGGAATCGAGAGTATTCCCGGGATTGGCGCAATTTTTGGGCATTCGGCGCCGACTTCACCCTATGAAAGCCACGCAGAAAAACTCCCCGTCTATATCATGCATTCAAATTCGCAGATATGGAATATTCCAAAAAATACCGATCTAAACACCGTATACATGAGCGGCGGGGAAGGATACCCGGTCACTGAATTTCCCACTGGTATGACCCGTTTTGGTGCATCAGATCCAGAATATGCTAAGATATGGATGGCAGAAGAGACTATTCGGTTTGCAGAGTATTCCGGCCCCGGTAATGGATTTTCAGAGATGTTCCATATTCCGTTTGGACTCTGGCGGATAAATGCCAGCATGAATGCCAGTGTCAAACCGGAAAGTTCCCGGCTGACATGGGTGCTGGTGGACGGTGAAACCGGCACCATTCTTACCGGTAACCAGATGCGCTACAAAGAACACGTTATTAAGACCGTACAGGCATCAGGCCAGTCGTTCTACTTCATGGTAAGTGCACAGGATGTAAACGACTACACTTTCACCCTGGAGACGACCAAAGCACAATATGGTGATGCTCTGATTCGGCCGTCGCTCCGCCGCCTCACTACATTCCTGAACTCAGGGGTACCATAAAGGTGAGGGATTCACCCTTTAAGAGCCAGTTCAACAGAACGTTCCAAAGAGATGATGAGCCCGCCAAAATTACTATTCAGCACCTTTGCCTCAGCAATGTCTGAACGCATGGCAACAGGAACCAGAGTCATGTTTATTCCGTTCATGCGTGTATCAGAACGATATAGGGCACTGTCTGCAAGGGCAAGATTATCCATCGCCGCATGCATCTCGAGGTACCAATCAGCGTATTGGTAGAGCTCTGTTGCATCACCGGCATTCAGGATGTGCACCTGTGCGGATGACACTTCACGGGCAGCAGACACATACGCCACTTTTCCAAGAATCAGTTCACGCAGTGCGTATGCAGCGCTGGGTTTAGCCGATGCAGCGTCCGGCTGAATGGTATCTACTATCACAAGGGCTTCGTTCAGATCCACTTCTGCCCCGTGAAGTTTTGCATTCGTCAGTTCGGGCGGACTTGTGTCCCAATTTATTTCATTGATTCTCGTCTCTGCGTGTCCATAGCAGGACAATGCAGAAGAATATGCCTCTTCATCAGTTACGCATCCGCAGATACAGATACCTGCAAAGAGGAATATGAGAGCACCATAGGCAAGTCGGGATGTCGTCATCGGAGTGTATAACACCTGTGTGTATAGTTCTGTATTTACGTAAAGGAATTATTTTTCAAGGAAACAAATGCCCCCCTTTAACCATAATGTCCTATACCTTTTCAATAGTGATCCGTATTTTATCACCGGTCTTCAGACCGTGCCCCTTGGGCACATCAATGTTATACCAGAGGGCAAGCGGATTGCCCTCAGTAACCGTGACATCATCAGAATGAGTCCCCTGGTTCATGAGGCAGTCTTTTATTTCATCAATATTTGCAACAAATTCTATATCAGATACAAATGATACGATTTTATCAACCATGTACAAGAAGTTTCCCGTCATCAAGTTAATGCTTTGGTTTAATGAATGACCAAAGATAAAACAGAGAATAAAACGGTAGGATTGTTCAGGTCATGGCCTAAGCATTACTGAACAATTACGCAGAACGGGGAATAACACGCCATGTGGTGCTGTTCGAGTAACTCCAGCGGGAGATATCAAGTTCATCACAGATAGCAGATAGAATTGCCATGTTTGTGCCCACTTCTTTCGGCGACAGACCCAGGTCTTTGGCAATGTACTTGGATTTAAAGTAATGTTTTCCCGCTGTAAGACCCTGCACCAGATATGAGACAATCTTACCCTGTGTTGTTGTATACGGGTCACAAATACGGTCGTTTTGTTTCATCATCATACTCCGGGATTAAGTCTCATTTAGAGATTACTATAATATAAAGGTTTCTAGTGAATGTGCCATTTATTGGTCATTTTAGGCACGATTTACGATTTATTTGATTAAAACACTGAAAATAGGTCGGAATTGGTTGCCGCATCCGGGTGCAGGGATATATCAGAAATTGAAAGGTAATTACTTAAAATAACCTTTTAATTATTATACTACCGGATATTCCTCAATTTTTGTGATCAGGCTTTTAATTACCGTTTCCCGCATTCCTTCAACAAATTTTATGCTTCCAACGACGAGATGACCCCCGCCGTTCACACCACCGCCAATTACCTCTTCTCTTAGTTCACGAACCATCTTCGGAATGTTCATCAGAACACCACGCGACCGGATGACCACAAAATCAGGCCCGATACCCAGCGTCACCACCGGTACGCCCACATTTCGCCTGCAGAGGATGTCATGCACCTCACCGGAGGTCTTTCCGGGTGGCGGGAAGGTGAACCGGTGCGCATAGATTTCCACATCCAGCATAAAGAGTTTCGCTGCGTTTGAAAGATCCTGTTCGGTGACATGCGGCATTGACGCACTCAGCTGCTCCTCGATTGCGAGATTTGCTTCACTTACGAGAAGCGCAACCAGACGCTCATGACGCTCCCGGTTTTCCGTGACACCGAGGATATCTTTTATAATTTCACGGCCATCATTAAACCGGAGCCAGAACTGTTCGTAATCAAGGGCAAGTGCGACATTCTTGCATTTCTCTTCGCTCCATTCATCGCTGACAAGATCCAGATACTGCTGGCGTTCCGGTGCTTCACTCCGGTCGCCCACTG
>CAZBYH010000047.1:0-10279 GCA_964496155.1 uncultured Methanoculleus sp. | reverse complement strand
GGAACTTGATGAGTTTGCAAAACAAGTCAGCACCCTCGAACATATGGACATGGAACTGATGGAATCCCGAATCAGGGATAATTTCAAGGATGTCATTAAAGAACTTGATCTTGAATACCTCCTTGCAAACAAAGAAACCGAAAAACCGATCGGAGACATAAATGACTGAAGGCAGTTACCTGATAATTCTGGCCGCAATTGTTGTTATTCTGTTTGTTGCATTGATTATTCTGATCTATCGGGTGTTTAATCTTCAGAAAAAGATAACCGATGGAAACCAGACGATAATTCGTGAACAAACCGGCGTGCAGACAAAAAACGACGTGTTGACAAAGAATGACGTACTAACAAAGAACGACGTGGTCATAGAACAGACCAAAAAACAATCCATCCCTACATCTGAAACGGATATCATTCATGAAATCAACCTCACCAAAGGCATTTCCGACATAAATGAAAGCATGAACAGGTACGCCAGAAAATATCATCTTGATTCAGCAACGCTTGCATCAATGGATGGTTTTTCAATCGCATCATCACATCCGGACAGTGAACTGGAGGCAGCAAACCTTACTGCACGGTATCGGGTTAATGCAATAACTGAAATCGGCGATACCTACATCATCCCTCTCGAATACAAAGGAGATGAGATCCTCATACTATCCAAAACAATGCATAAAATTCCCGAAGAACGGGTAGAGAGGATGAGGACGGACGTGAGGTCGATCCTCTCTTATTGGCTATAGGTATTTAAAATTTATTCATCATTTTTTCCCCGCACTTAAAATGATTGTGGAAATGTTAATCTGAATCTTTCGGTAATAAACAGGTTTGATTGGCAATAACCCATACCTATTAAATAATACGAAACCACAAAACTATTGTGCAGCGTTCAGGGATTTGAGAGGTGTATATGGTCAAAGTTTATACAATAGCGTCGGGGAAAGGTGGAACAGGAAAAACCACAACATCAGCCAACCTCGCCACATGTCTTGCAGAATTAGGAAAAGAAACGTATGTGATGGATGCCGACATGGGGATGGCAAATCTTGGTCTCATCATGGGCCTTGAAGATACCCCCATAACACTCCATGAAGTCCTTGCAGGAAAGGCAAAGGTGTCTGAAGCGGTCTATGAAGGACCATTTGGTGTCAAAGTTGTTCCGAGTGGCATATCCCTAAAAGGATTCCAAAATGCTGATCCGGATCGGCTACGGGATGTAATGCGTGAACTGATCGGAGTGTGCGAATTTCTGATCATCGACGCACCAGCAGGGATCAGTCGGGACGGTGTAATTCCACTCGCCATCGCAGATGAAGTTATTCTGATCGTTAACCCCGAATTATCGTCTATGGTAGATGCATTGAAGACCAAAATACTCACAGAACTCGTGGGAGGGTCTGTAAAAGGCGTGATACTTACCCGTGCCACGATGGAAAATACCGAGGTCTCAAAGCAAAAAATGGAGGAGGTACTGGGAGTTAAAGTGATAGGAATAATCCCTGAGGATCAAAATGTCCGTAGAGCAGCCGCCTATAAAGCACCAATAGTGGTCAGATATCCGGATTCCGGTGCATCAAAAGCATACAAAAGAATTGCAGCGAACCTTGCCGGAACGCCATATGTAGAGAATCAGGACAAGGTTAGTTCACGGGAAAGTTTCATTGACAGAATGGCCCGTTCGATATTTAAAGGTAAAAAATAATGGTTGGAAGTGCAGAAGAAGTAATGGTGGTTTTATTCGGGATAGTAATCGTTTTCCTCCTTTTTGTGGTGAAATTGATGCACACACGAATCAACCAGCTGCTGTCTGAAATGGCCTCACTTGACGGAAAGGTAAACCTGACATCAAGTGAGGTTGAAACCCTTACCAGGAATGTTGAGGAGTTCAAAAAGATAAAATTCTAATTTTTAAAACGGAAATTAGATAAACAAAGTAAACATACACTATAAGGCGGGGCCATAGGGTAGCCTGGACCATCCTAGGAGGCTGGGGGTCTTCTGACCTGCGTTCGAATCGCAGTGGCCCCATTATTTTTTTAGAGAATTACCATGAAAATTACTGAACGTTGTTTTGAATGTCTTCTGTCACGCATCACCTATGAATGTGATCTGATCTGCACAGACCCCACAAAAACAGAAGAAATCACCGAAAAATGCAGAAGTCTTCTCACAGAACTTTGCAAAAGAAACGAGCCAGCACCTCAGATCTCAAGCAGAGTACACCGTCTTGCATATGAAGAGATGGGGTCTGTCGACCCATATCTGTCATTAAAAGAAAAAGATAATGTGGATGCGCAGAACGCATGCGAACACGTAATCACTGAGACCATGAGTTTTCGCGACCTCTGCCTCGCGGCAATTATTGGAAACACCCTTGATTACGGATCGAAAGAACATGCAGTGACAAAAAACCTTGTTGAACATTTTTCAGATGAATTTAAAAAAGGTCTGACGATTGATGATACTGAGCAGATGCTGGCCCTTTCTGACCAGGTAGTATACTTCTGTGATAACTGTGGAGAGATCATCTTTGATTCATACGTGATACGCTATCTAAAGGAGCGGGGGTCCCATATCACCGTGGTTGTGCGCGGAGGACCAATCATCAACGATGCAACACTCGACGATGCGCATACAGCAGGAATAGATACCCTATGCGATCTCCTTTTGGCGAATACCAATGGAATCGCCGAACTCGGATATAATCCAGACCTGGCACCAAAAGAGCTCCTAAACGCAATTGAGAATGCTACCATCATTATTGCAAAAGGGATGGCCAATTATGAGTCCCTGACCGAGGTGAAAGGACTTCCTCCGGTTGCATACTGCATGACCGTCAAATGCAGTCCAATTGCAGAATCAATAGGTGTGCAGAAAGGATCACGGATTGCAATGCTTACCCATCAGTGATGGGAAAATTCCTCATCCTCTGAGGTGGTGCGATACGATTTATCAAATACTTCATTCCACGTCGTCTCCAGCACATAATATTCCATCATATCGACAACGCGCTGATTTTTGGGGGATAATTCATATGCCCGTTCAAGTACCTTCCCTGCCTCTTCCCGATTGCCCAGCTGAATATAAATCCGGGTCACTTCAATCAGGATATCAATATTATCAGGATCCATCCGGTACCCACGCATAAGGAGTTTCAAAGCTTTTCCGGTATCACGCTCAATTTGACCAAGATGATACCAGAGAGCGGGTTGATTCGGTTTTAAACGAATTGCAGTCTTTAATGCATTTGAAGCTTCATCGGTCTCGCCAAGATTCAAAAGACAGATACCTATCCCAAGCCAGACTTCCCCATCGTGATTTTTGACAGTATTTGCATGACGAAAAGAGCCAAGAGCAGCGGTATAATTTTCCAGGCGCAGGAGTGCGACCCCCATATTCAGCCATGCACGAAAATTCCCGGGTTCATTATCAGCGGCCTTCCGATAGTAATAATAGGCCTCTTCATAATTTCCAAGAGAAAGGTACACATCGCCCTTCCCAATTAAAAAATCAGGATGTTCCGGTAATGCATCAAGTGCGGTATTAATAAACTGCATTGCTTCTTCAAACTGATTTATCTTAAGATGGGCGATGCTTTCATTGTACCAGCCAAGGGCATATAACTTATTTTCCGGAATTCGCGACATCGATGGTAAACCTATTTCTATACGGATACTTTTCTATTACCAACCTATTATACATAAGCATAGTTTTTCGAATCAGCAAGGGAGGTTCCAACGCATTGAATCAGTGCAGATAAAAAATGCATTGAAAATGAATTCAACCCAAAAGATAGGGAATTATCAGCAGAAGAATAATCACTGATATCATCAATGCACTGACAAGCGATACCACAAATGGTACCAGATCACTACGCCCAAGCTTTTCAAAAAGCCGTCCAACCCCTTCCTGCATGATATAGCCGCCATCCAGCGGAATAAACGGGAGGGCATTAAATGTCCCAACCAGCAAATTGAACCAGAATATCCAGAAAAATATCTGAACAACTCCCCAGAATCCGGAAAAAGGCACATCCCACATATCCACATATGGCACATCAAAAGCCAAAATCCCCAGATTCATGCCGTCACCAGCGAGAACCGTATTTATTGGCAGAACGAGAAGAAAAATTGGACCGAGAGGGCTTTTGATCAGATTATCAAATAAATATTTACCCGATTCAGGGGAATAATACTGAATACCCATAAATCCAACCGGTTTAGCGTTCTCCCCTTCAGGCCACTCATTCAGAACCAGTGTATAATCAGAAAGAACATCATCTTTCAGCGTGGTTACCGCCAGATCGTCGCCCGGAGCGGTGGTCTGCAGAATATCTGATACATCAGTCACCGATTCCACAGTGAACCCATTGACCGCATAAATAACTGAATTCGGAGAGATACCCGCCTGATAAGCAGGGGAATCCACATACACTCCCTGAATCATCGGCGTTGATAATGGAGCAGCCATCCCCATTAACACAACAATTGCAGCAAAACAAACCAGTCCCACAACTATATTATTGGTGATGCCAGCCCCATACATCCGAATTCTGGAAGAACGTGAGGCCTTATTTACCCCTTCTTCATCAGGCTCTACAAAAGCACCGATGGGGATTACCGCAACGAGGAGACCCATGCTTTTAACCTGTATGTCCTCAACCCTGCAAAGAATGGCATGCCCAAATTCATGGACGACCAGTGTCACAAAAAGCCCAATAAGTACGGCAAGACTGAGCGGAAGGAAATCATTGACTCCGGGAATCGCAAGAAGATTATGGGGTTCAAAAATCCCCTCTGGTGGAGGAGGATTTATCATTGAATTATGAACGCCAAGCACCAGCATTACCGTCATCGCAATAGAGATAACAACCACGAGGACCGCGCCAAGGGTCCCATACACACGCCAGAACCCTGTCTGTCGCCTGAAATAATCAAAAAACGCAACTTTTTCAGTTTTTAGTGCAAGAATGGGCCCGTAAAAGGTCACATGATCCTCCCACAGGTGTGCGTATTTAATATAACCAGCAACGAGGGCATAAACAATAACTGCAATAATGCCGATTAATAGCCAATCCATTCATTATATTATTGGTTTTTAGTCATAATAAACAATTGTATGCCGCATATACTGCATCAGAAATCAAAGAGAGAGGACTGTAAGAGACGATCCCGGATCCTCCGTGTTGTTTCCCAGGACAAACGGGCGCAGGAAGGAGGACTGCTAAATTCCTGAATATATGTTTCAAGAAACCGTATGGTATACGGGTCAGACGGGTATCCGCTTCCAAAATTGCCAAATTCTTTGTGAAGCTCGTCAATGCATCGGTCACGGGTGACTTTTGCAACAATGGAAGCAGCACTTACCACAGAAAACCGCTCGTCTGCCTTGTGCTCTGAGACAATCTGACAAACCCCTCCGACATATCCGGACACCGTCTCTCCATACCGCTGGGCATTCACATCACATGCATCCACAAATGCAGTACGGCAGGGAAGTTTACGTATCACATCCGCATGTGCCCGTGCAATGATATCATTCATGGTTATGTCTGCGCGAAAGCGGTCTATTTCTTCAGCGGAGATGATGGTACAGGCAGTAACAAATTCTTTTGTAATCTCCTCATAGAGTGATTCACGCCGTTTTCGTGAGAGGGTTTTGGAATCCGCAACTCCCTTTAATCCCACCACAGCCATATCCGGGGCCAAAACACCGGCAACAACCATCGGACCGAGAACAGATCCCTTCCCGGCTTCATCGATACCACAGATCACGTACGTACGGTTCAATCCACAACCTATATCAATGGGCGGGATCGAAATGCATCCTGATGTACATCATCATCGTTGGCCTCGGAGGTATCGGCAGGGCACTTGCGGCCATCGCGATTGAAAACGGAAATTCCGTTGCAGTAATCGACCAGGATGAAGAACGCTGCAACGAGATTATTGACCATTACGATGTCCTGGCTATTGCCGGAAATGCAACCACTAAATCGGTTCTTTTGGATGCAGGAATAGACCGCGCACAGGCACTGATTGCAACAACAAGTGACGACGCAGTGAACCTGATGGCATGTTGGCTGGCAAAAAAATTTGATGTCCCCAACGTCGTATCTATTGTAAACCAGAAAGAACATTCTGAGATGTTCAAAGAGGTTGGGGTGCATATCAGCGAAAACCCCGACGAGCTTGTTGCCCAGCGGCTCTATTTCTGGTCAGAAAACACCGATCTTCATCAGCTTGCATCAATACCCGGCGGATCCATCTTTGAAATTGTTGTGGATGATGATGCCCCCATGATCGATCATGAAATTAAAGAGCTTGAGGTAACAGACTTCGTGTTTATCGCAATCAAACGGGAAAAAGGAGAGATTATTATTCCCAGTGGTAAAGTGCGCATTCGAAAAGGCGACAATATTATGGTGTTCACAAAAAAAGATGCAGAAAAGAATTGTCTGAATATTCTCAACCGACAACTGAAACGATCACTCTAACAGATGTTTGAGGGTTACAATCTCTTTTAAGAGCCAGGGGTTGTATTTGACGATTTTAAGGAGCAGATACTTGGTATCGAATGTCTCCATATCAAGCTTACTCACGGAATTTACAATTGAATTCAATTTTTCGTCCCTGAGTTTGATGAATATCTCTTTCACCTGATAATTCCGTTCCAGACTCTTGCCCATTTTGGAACTGCGCCATTCGGTATCGTATTTCATCAGGGCTTTTTTACTGCAGTCATTAGACGAAATGCATTCTGCCGCCACCTCACCGGCCAGTTTTCCGGTGTACAACGCATTGATAATTCCGCCGCCGGTAATTGGATCACTCAGTCTTGCGGCATCACCAACGATGATGAGCCCGTCTGCCACCGTACATGCGAGTGGCCTGCATACAGAAACTCCTCCAGGCATCAGTTCAATTGCTTTCCCATTCGGGAAATGCTCTGCAACAAACGCATCCAGATAATCTTTTGGACGTTTACCCTCTTTGCACATCTTTCCGGAGATACCAAGACCCACATTTGCGGTGCGATCACCTTTGGAGAAGATCCAGACATATCCTTCAGGGGCCACCTCACGTCCAAGGTAAAACGCATTCAGACCGGGATCAATATCAATATCGGTCATCAGGTACTGCACACAGGTCTCAAGTTGTGCCATAGGCACCGTTGTGTCGATACCACACCAGCGGGCAAACTTGGATTCAACACCATCCGCAGCAATCACCACATCAGCATATACTTCAACGGTTTTGCCCCCGGTCTCAATTACGGCACCACAGACCTTGCCATCCTTCATTATCGCACTGCTTGCACGGGCCTTGACATATACATCACACCCGGCGTTGGCAGCGTTCCAGACCAGTTCACGATCAAAGATTTTTCGGTCAAGGACATACCCAACTTCATTCCCTGCCATTTTGGGGTCCAGTTTAAGCGTCGCTCCGTTGGGCGCAACAAGCAGGGCACCTTCAATCGTTGATGAGATCCATTTTGGGTCCAGATCAATATAGTCTGAGATTTCACGCCCCACGCCCTCTGCACATCGCACAGGTGCACCAATGGCCGGACGTTTTTCAACGATGCAACAGGAGAGGCCAGCGTCTGCGACCGCTTTTCCGGCCATTGCCCCGCCAGGACCGCCTCCAATGATCAAAACGTCATATTTATTCTGCATTTTTTACCTCCAGAGCACCAAGAGGGCAGATTTTGGAACATATCCCACAATCGATACAGGTTTCAGGATCAACAGTAAGGTAAGCATCTACCAGTTCGAGTGCACCTTCCGGACAGACCGAAACGCAGGCACCACAGTAGCCGCACACTTCCCTTTTGATGATAAGCATGGTGAATATTTGGTCATTACCAAGTATAATCCTTCCTTTCATGATTGTGAGAAATGTAACGACAGCACATTAATTCTCGCGGGGAATTGATGAAATAACGCATAAAATATCCTGCCATCTCCACATGTATAATCGCCAAATAGTCCCCTTTTAGTCAATTAACTCCTGAAAGCCTGCCGTAGTATTGATAAAAGTATTATTCATTTTAAAAAATCCCTTATCCAGAAAAATCAAAACAATTTCCACCCAATGGGGAGACAGTATGGCCAATGTCCAGTACACGCAGATAAAAACCACATTTTCGGCCCGGAGATATCATCCAAAACCGACATGCCACATCCAAAATTACCCATACGGACATACAATCAGATACAACCTCTTTTCAGTCACATGGAAACGTGAGAGAAAAAGACTGGCACCAAAGGCAGGAAATTACTCCAACGGAACAGGAAAATGCGTCCTCAAATCGAAGTGAACCATGATACATCCTCACAGAACATCACCAAAGCGTACAGGAAAAAATGCATCCATTCCAATGATATTTCCGGATAGGATCTGCCAGATGCATCCCCAAAAACATGAATCAGGACACTAATTCCTTCACTAATGTGTGAAAGAAATATTCAGTATTATCATCCGGATTCATTGCAAAGTGAGGGAAAAGAAAGAGAGCCATATTTTCCGCCACCGCCCGGATGAAGAATAACATTCCCATCCCGGATGTCTGAGATTACCCCAGCTACCTTGCTGTTCACCGCAAAGATATCCGAGAACGGCATATCCATGAGAATGGATATCTCAGACCCCAGCGTTTCTGTGAGCGCTGAATACAGCCTCTGACACGTTCGCGTCAGCGGAGATGATGTGCCCAGCACCGCACTGATAATTTCTCTCAAGGAAACGGTGTGAACATAGGGAGGGCGGACGGACAGCCTATTCGTTGAATGGAGAAGAGCACGATCACGCACACCCATTTTGATCCGCCCGCCATCACAGGGGCATCGCCAGGCCATCTGTTTTGCCTCATAACAGGGGTAACGGGTATAACATCGGATACACGCCGTACAACTATATTTTCCTGTTTCGGGAAAAATACCGGCATTCAGGGAAATATTTCCTCTACAGATATGGTGAATCACGGACTTTGCCGTCTCAGCATGTACCTTTATACGGGTAAACTCGCGTCCGACTTTGTGAGAAGAGGGACTATGAGCATCAGAATTTGAGAGAAATGGCAATCCATCCAGTTCAGATATACCCGCCCCATATGAACTGTCCGCAGAAAGACCCAGCTCCAAAAAATCGGGTATTTCGGAGCCATAGCATGCCACCAGATTGTCAAACCTGCCATACATCCCAGTCCATGGGGTAAACGCATGTGCAGGCCCGACAATCCCCCCCCATTCATGTACCATATTCACAATTTCTTCACCATTTAAAGAAACATACGGCCGGCCTGATGTCATGATATTCGTACTAAAAGGGCTGAATGCCTCAGCGATTGCCGCCGCAGCATCAAGAGTGTCCGTCATGATGAGATGATGCACCTTGCCCTGTGCTTCAATCTCCATAGTTGGGACGATGAGAATACCCTCATCATTATCCATATGGTCTGCCCACCGTGAACGCCACTCAGGATGAAGGGCATCACCGGTACCTAAAATATCAAGACCTTTTATCCGCCCTGCTTCAAGGAGGCGTTCGGGAGACATGGCCTTTGAAACGGCCACAGAATAGGGAGAGTGAATATGAAGATCTGCACTGAGTTGCATCTCAGCCGATATAATTCAGTTGTTCTTCGGCTTTCGCGTTCTCAAGTTCCCGAATCTTTTCGACTATCGCTTCCATTTCCGCGGCACGCTCTTCAAGTTTTGTGTCATCGATGTCGAGGCCCATCAGAGCACTCAGAACACCAAGAACCGCATGAGCACTCTTGGGGTCAACAATATACCCAGAGGTCTCCCCCATCAGACACATCCCTTCCATTCCGCGCTCAGCTCCAAACGTCAGAAGAAGTCCGGATGCACCAAAGATGCCACCACCCGGCTCATCGGTTGAAAAAACAACGCCTGCTTTTTCCGCAGTTGCCTTTAGATCAGGAGCATTGACTGCCCCAAACACCTGAGTCTCTTCCTGTAAATGGCCGGTTCCATACCCTCCAAGAGCATAGATCTGTTTGACCCCCAGGTTCTCAGCAATGTCAAGATACGCATCTGCGATCAGATAATGCCCTTCTGGAGAAGCACTCTGCACATCGCCTATGAGAAATGCAATTGAATGGCCATCTTTATTGACCTGGTACACTTCGTTACGGGTAAGACGGGTAACACCGTTTTCATCAATAAGCACCTGCGGAGGAAAGAAAATGGAGGTGATCTCTGCAATTTTCACTGCACCAAATTCTTCAATCATATGCTCAGCCACCA
>CAZBYH010000046.1:0-10357 GCA_964496155.1 uncultured Methanoculleus sp. | reverse complement strand
AATACTCCCGGGCGGATTCGAACCGCCGTAACCAGCTCCAAAGGCTGGTATGATTGACCGCTACACCACGGGAGTACATACAGACACAACAACACTACATTGTGTGCCTCAATCTATTTCATCTGCAACAATTTTAGTGTTTCCTGAAATTGGATGGAACTGATAGGATTGAAGGGGCCACAATGGGTTCGACCGTGGGTTTGTAGCCGTTCACTCCGCCTCTTTTTCACTCAGAATTCTTTCTCCATCTCGATGAATTTGATGAGCCTGATGTTTTTTACATCTCCATTCAGCTATCAAAACCGTATCACCCGTCAAACGAACCAGTAGATGGCTCTTTCCGTTGCAAATTACTGTGACTGTCCGTGGATTACTCTGGGTGGTGAACCAGAACGTCTCCACAGCTGCACCACATATTTAATCGGGTTGGTTCCGTCACCGAGACTTGATTACTATCAAATACCAGACAGAGTAACGAATAGCCAATGGCAGCAACAATCACAGAGAAGATCTTCTCCCGCAGATGTGGGAAAGAGATCTCAGCAGGTGACGTTATGATGGCCCCCATAGATGCGGCCATGATTCACGACATCACG
Source organism: uncultured Methanoculleus sp. (assembly GCA_964496155.1). Lineage (GTDB taxonomy): Archaea > Halobacteriota > Methanomicrobia > Methanomicrobiales > Methanomicrobiaceae > Methanogenium. The sequence goes on along the minus strand of CAZBYH010000046.1, from coordinate 9,761 downwards.
GGCCCGCTTGCAATCACGAAGTTCCGTGAGATGGACGGGACGACGGTTTTTGACCCGTCAAAGATCATTATGCTCTTTGACCACCAGGTTCCGGCCGATTCCATTCCTGCAGCAGAGAACCATAAATTCATGCGGGCATTTGCTGCCGAACAGGGAATTTTGAACTACGACATTCACGAGGGTGTCTGCCATCAGGTGGCAGTCGAGAAGGGTCGGGTGCGCCCGGGCGATATCGTCGTCGGGGGCGACTCCCACACCTGCACGTATGGAGCCATCGGTGCCTTTGCAACCGGCATCGGGTCAACCGATATGGGCTTTGCCATGAAATACGGCGCTCTTCATTTCCGTGTCCCGGAGAGTCTGAACCTCATCACAAACGGGAAATTCCAAAACCGTGTCGGTCCAAAAGATCTCATTCTCTCGATGATAGGCGACCTTACCGTGGACGGTGCCACCTATAAGGCAGTGGAGTTTACCGGCGACACAATTGCAGAGATGTCTGTCCCGGGCAGGATGACCTGCTGTAATATGGCAATTGAGATGGGCGGCAAGGCAGGCATTGTCGCACCGGACAACGTGACCCGTGCCTACTGCGGCGGGCGCACTGACGGAGGCTGGTTTGACCTCGCCCCGGATGAGGACGCGCCATACGTATTGGAACGTGAGTATGATGCAGGAGACCTCATCCCTCAGATTGCCGCCCCCCACAATGTGGACAATGTCGGGGATGTGACGAAGTACGAAGGCACACCCATTGATCAGGTCTTCATCGGGTCATGCACCAACGGCCGGTTTGAAGACCTCTTAGAGGCAGCAGACGTGCTTGGGGAGCGAAAATTCTCACCTGATGTCCGGGTCATCATCGTACCGGCCTCAAAGACTGAATACATGAAGGCACTTCGTTCAGGACTCATCTCTCTCTTTGTGGAGGCAGGCGGCATGGTGATGGGACCCTGTTGCGGGCCGTGCATGGGCGGGTCGTTTGGTATCCTTGCACCGGGAGAAGTCTCTCTTTCCACCTCAAACCGCAACTTCCGCGGCAGGCAGGGGAGCACTGAAGCAGAGGTCTATCTCTGTTCACCGGCTACTGCGGCCGCAAGTGCGGTCAAAGGGGCGATCACTGATCCACGGGAGGTGGCATAACATGCAGATCTGGAAGTTCGGCAATGACATCGACACCGACGCCATCATCCCTGGTCGGTATCTCACCATATATGACCCAAAGGAGCTTGCGGCCCATGCCTTCGAAGGCACGAATGACGCATTTTCACGAAAGGCAGCGGAGGGTGACATGATCGTTGCCGGCAGAAACTTTGGGTGCGGCTCCTCACGGGAACATGCGCCTATCGCCATCCGGGGTGCCGGGGTGCAGGTGATCGTTGCAGTCTCCTTTGCACGGATCTTCTACCGCAACTGTATCAGCACCGGAGTGCTCCCTATCATATGCCCGGAGGCAGAGTCCATCACCGGGGATGAAGAGATAACCCTCCACCTCGATGAGGGATACCTGACCGCCGGGGGGAAAACCCTCGCTGTAGAACCCGTACCTGCTTTTATGCGGAAAATCATCGATGCAGGCGGGCTTGTTGAATATGCAAAAACTATCACGGAGCTGGAATTATGTACAAAGTAGCCGCCATTGGCGGGGACGGTATCGGCCCTGAGATTGTGGACGCCGGAAAGGGTGTTCTCGATGCTGCAGGGGAACGCTATGGATTTGACATCGACTGGACAGACTTTGACATCGGTGCAGACCGCTACCTTGCAACAGGTGACCTGCTCACCGAAGATGACCTAAAGGAGCTGGGGAAATTCAAATCCATCTACTTCGGTTCGATCGGCGATGAACGTGTCAAGCCGGGAATACTGGAAAAAGGCATTCTCCTCGGCCTTAGGTTCCATTTTGATCAGTACATCAATCTCCGCCCGGTGCGCATGCTCGCAGGCACAGAGACTCCTCTTGCCGGAAAAGGCCCGGATGACATCAATTTCCTTGTCGTCCGTGAGAATACTGAAGACTTCTACGTCGGTATCGGCTCACGGTTCAAAGGCAAAGAGCACCGCGATCTTGAGGTAATTCGTGACATCTACTCTATCAAATTCGGCCTTGATGTCGAATCTGACAGCGAGGAGATTGCCTACCAGATAGGGGTCATATCACGTGAGGGCTCATCACGGGTTATGAAGTATGCTTTTGATGCGGCAATGGTTCGGAAAAAGAAGGTGTCCAGTGTCGACAAGGCCAATGTGCTGACCGAGGTCTACGGCCTCTGGCGCGATGTCTTCACGGAGACTGCCGCCCGCTATCCCGAGGTGGAGACTGAGTTCACCTTTGTTGACGCCATCACCATGTGGTTTGTGAAAAATCCCGAATGGTTTGACGTGGTCGTCGCCCCAAACATGTTCGGCGACATCATCACTGACCTTGGCGCGATGATTCAGGGCGGCATGGGTCTTGCCCCTGGCGGCAACATCAATCCGAAGGGCACCTCACTCTTTGAACCCATCCACGGGTCGGCACCGAAATACAAAGGTCTGAACCGGGTAAACCCCATTGCGACCATCTGGGCAGGTTCCCTTCTCCTTGATAATCTCGGTGAATCCGAAGCGGCCGCAGGTGTGTTAACCGCTATTGAAAAGAGTATTGCCGCCAATCAAACCACCGTTGACCTCGGGGGAACATGCGGCACCCGTGAAGCAGGTGCCTGGATCGCAGACGCTGTTCGAAACGGATAACACACACAGACAAAATCAGGGTGTAAAGGCACCCATGATCTCTTTTTGCCCCGTATTGACCTCATTTCCTGATATTTTCCGGAGTATGGGCGAGAGCTGGTGATCGGGAACGCATCGTAGGGAAAACCCCGGTGCTTTTACTGGGAGAGATATTTTAGGTATGCATCCGGAATGCCGTCGATCCCATCGATTGCAATCCGGTTCATCTCTCTAAGATTTCCCTCGATAAGGCCAATTGACTTCATCATGACCGTTAAAAAAACCACCAGCTCCTCTGTTGTGAAAAGGTCATCCTGCAGGGCAGTGACCGTCTCCTCCAGATTTGAACGCATATGAGAGAGTGGTCCGGTGATCTTGACCGCTGTGTCAGTCATATGCCGGACAAGCCGCATGTCACCAGCATGTTCCCCGGTGACATCCCGGGCGAGCATCATTATCCCTGAGACTATACCATCGGGATCATGAAGGGGTGCGACAGAGATTACCACACTCTTCATCTCACCATTCTTTGTAAGGGTCTCCATTGATACCTGCTGCATACCCCCAACACCCCCATCGTGCATGACATGGTCCGCATACATTGCAAACACCTCCCGGGATGTGGGAGGGATGAGATCGTGAATTACTTTCCCCTCCAGTTCGTCTGCCGGGTAACCAAAGAAACGTTCGGCTCCGGCATTCCAACGGAAAATCCGATGATCCGGATCCGCTATCACTACGGCATTATCGGTTGCATTCATCAGGTGGTGTAACTGTTCTGTCGCCTCCTGAAGACAGACCTCGTCTCGGATATCCAGAATTCGGGAGACAAAACCCCGAAGACCACCCTCCACCCCCAGCACCGGTTCTAAACGATAGGTATACCAAGTGCCGTTATATTTCACCGCGCTGGATCCCTGGCATCTGCTCTTTTCTATTCGTTCATGCGGACAATCGGAGAAACGCAGCCCGAATCTGCGAGCTATCTCATAGTAGTGCTGCCCCAGAAGCTCCCCTGCGACAACTCCGAAAAATGAAAGTGATGCAGGGTTAACCCAGAATACGGTCCCGTCTGCTTTAAAATACAAAGTGGGTTCTGCGCTATCATCCCCGCTCTGCTCCAACAGACGTTCTATGGTTCTGTTCTGCGGACCCCCCTCATCAGGCGCATTTACACTTTCTATCAGTTTAAATCTTTGAATGAGCATTTTTCCCCCCAAGGATTGCATGCACTCACTTTCTCATCAATTTGTGAGTGCTAACGGGTCTTCATATATTATCAAAATATTTAAAGTACTCTCATATTTAGGATTCCCCGTGATTAGATTGATTAAATGAGCACAAATAAGATTTAAGGAGAGGTAACCGAGAATTACGAGATTATATGCAATAGAAGTATCTTCGGAAGAGAGACAGGACGTCAGCGACGATCAGATGACCATTGCATCATTTCGCTCTGGCAGTATCACTCCTGGCGACTCTAAGTCGGGAAAACCTAAAACCGGGTGATTGTCCGGCGAAAAAAGGTGGTGATGTATTATGAAACAATGTCACGGTTTCGCCAGGCGTGTTTCCACGGGTACGGAACAAGTGCAAAGAAGACAAGAGAGGCGGCCACCGGGACGGTGATCAAAAGCATCGCCGTTAAAAGCCCGGCCACGTCCGCGATATATCCGCTCACTGCCACACCCAGACCACCCGCACCCACGGCAAGACCCAGCATCAGACCTGAAACGAGGCCGGGGGTGCCCGGCATCATCTCATGCGACATGGTGACCGTGGTGGAGAAGGTAGACCAGAGACAGAAGCCGAACAGAATCAGGCAGACCAGAGAAACCGTGCCGGAAAGAACTAAGGCAGCGATGAAGAACGGAATCGCAAGCAGCGTAAATAGGAGCACAAGTTCCTTTCTCCCATAGGTATCAGAGAGGGTGCCGACGATCACCTGCCCTGCCACACCGGCCATGAGCACGATGGATACGATGATGTTTGCCATGGCGAGGTCAAACCCCCGAATCATGCTGAGGTATGTCGGCAGAAAAGCGACGGTTCCAAAGATTCCCCACGCACGTAAGGCAGAACCGGTAATGAGAAGCGATATTCCCCGATAGTGCCGAAGATCCATTTTGACCGGGGCTGCGGAAATGGATGGTAAAGAGGCAGAATCGGGAACAAGATTCGGGACAGAATCCAAAACCGTTTCCCCCTGCGGTTCATCGCACCCCGTCGGGATAATGACGTGCAAAATGAGTGCCATGATGATGCCCGGAATGACCATCGCGACGAGACCGGGGAGCCCCCACAGGGTCACGAGGACACCGGCAATCAGAGGCCCGATGGCAAACCCGATGTTTCCCCCTACAACAAAAAATGAGGTGAGGCGACCGCGGTTCGGCCCGGATGCGAGACGGGAAACAATAGACAGAGCACTTGGATGGAAGAGAGCATGCCCAATTGCTGCACAGGCGGCGAAGAGAAGCGTCAGCCAGTAATTGGAGATGAGTCCGATACAGGATATAAAAAACGCACAGATGAGGATAGTGTACTTCACCGGCACCCCGAATCCCCGCCGATCACTCATCCAGCCAAAGATTGGCTGGGTAAAGGACGAGGTCAGATTCCATACGGTGACGATCAGTCCTGCAAGAAAGTAGGAATAACCATATTCAAGAATAAGAAGCGGCAGGATAGCAGCGAGCACAGGAGAATAGATATCGGTCACCGCATGGGCTGCAGAAAGCCCCAGAATGGGACGGAGATTTGTCATACCTATTCCTCTTTGGTACGCATTATACGTATAAAATCAACCGGAATAATCATTACATCGCGGGTATGGTGGGCAAAAGTCCTACGTATTGGAAATTCTGCCTTTATCACCGTGTCAATGACCGCCCTGCGGCGGATATATGATTCCAGAAACGGGCGCGATCCTTTGTTGTACATGCCCCATACCACTTCTGCGGATGCAAGCCCGGCATCAATGAACGGGCGGTCCGCATGAGCCTTCTGGGCACCGAAAGGAGGGTTCATGATGACGGTATCAGCCTCTGGGATGTCTGCATCGGATGCAGAGACGTCTGCCTCGATAAAGGTGACTTCTACGCCGAGCGCCGCTGCATTTTTTCGTGCGATGGCAAGGGCTGTTTCATCCCAGTCGATGGCAATGACTTCTCCGGCACCAAGCAGTGCCGCACCACAGGCAAGAATGCCTGTTCCGCACCCGAGGTCGACTACCCGCATGTCTTTGATGTCGCCATGGCGGTCTGCTTCATGCAGGAAACGGGCGGCCACCACGGCAGGTGTGTCATACTGTTCACTCTTTGCATCCGGATTGGAAAACCCTGCACAGCCCTCCAATAATATCTCAACGTGTCGTATACGCATGATCAGATCTCGTCTATGATGTAGTCGTCCCAGTCTCGGATGCCCCGCACAATTTCATACTCCGGTGGTGAGAGAACCGGCACCGGAAACCGCACCTGATCGTCATAGGCAAGGCGCGGGCAGGCAGTGTTGACATAACAGTCATACCCGAGGTTCAAAAGGGAATCGGGTGATACCTCCTGCATGCAGATGATGTCTGCCACAGGCGAAAGAGATGCCAGATGGCGGGCAAGACTCTCTCTTCGCTGACCCGTCTTGGTGCTGAGAATGATCCCCACCGTTTTTGCCTTTTTTGCCTTTTCAATCTGGACAAACCGGCGGCGCAGGAGGCGGGAGGAATCGGTCTCTTCAGCCTGTCCGGTATACGGGTCAAGGGCCACCACCCGTGCCCCGGTTGCAAGGCCGACACCTATCGCATGGAAGACCCCCGTTCCTACATAGAGATACTGGCTGGTGCCAGCTGTTCGGGCTGAGGCATAGGAACACCCAAGCACCTGCCCCCGGCAGGGTGTGCGGGCATTTCCGTCACCCACAACAACCGTAAACCCGTGGGCTTCAAGAACAGCGGCGACTGCATCGATGAGGTGTGCATGCTGGACGGTGGTAACGAGACCTACCGGTTTTTCCTTTTCCAGAAGAGCTATTGCTTTCTCTGCAATCTTTGGGTCAAAGTCAAACGCCACCAGTTCATAGATGACGTTGGGACGATCATCCACCGGTGCATGACCGAAATGAATGAGCACATCAGCAAGAGCTAACGCATCGGTTGCGAGATCACAGGCACCATAACACGGGTCTCCGCTGATAATGACGGTATATCCCGCCTCTTTCAGAGCGGCTGCCGTCTCCGGGGCCCGCCGTTTCAGCCCTTCCGGAAACTGGAGTGCCACCGTTTGGGCATGGGACGCCCGGAGTTTCTCCCACGTTTCAGAAGTGAGTATCTTTGACATGTACTCCTGAATCATCGACCTCGATCTCAACGAGTGACTTATATGGTCGGCCAATATCGCATTCACCGCGTTTAATGACCACAAGAACGTCCTGCACCTCAGCGCCTGCTAAGGCGAGACCCTGAAGCAGGGCCTTCATCGTTCCGCCGGTGGAGATTACGTCATCAATGACGACCACACGGTCGCCTTCTTTAATCCCGTTTAGATAGAGTTCCCCTTTGGAATAGCCGGTGGACTGATGCAGGGCCACCTCGCCCGGCAGCCCATAATACCGTTTCCGGACGATGCAGAGCGGGATATCCGTAATAAGCGATAGCGCTACACCTATGGGGATGCCCATCGCCTCTACCACCACGATTTTGTTCACCCCGGCGAGGTCCAGCACCCGTACCATCCCAACAGCGACTTCCCGCAAAAGAGCCGGTTCAACAAGGGAGACCCCGTCGCTCACCGGATGGATAAAGTAGTGATATTCGCCGCGATGTACCATCGGGCATGATTCAAGGGTATCTACCAGTTTGTTAAACATGCATATCGCCAAAATCCTTTAAAAATTCTTTAATTATTGTGGTGGTGATGTGCGGCATACAGACAATTCTCATATGCCTGTTCCGGGTCCATGACACCTGCCATCCCGCCGGGGCGGCAGGGCAGTTGAACGATGCGACATTCACCTCAGGGTCAGCGATAACTGGATATCCCAGTGCAGCCATCCCGTCGATGAGGTAATGGTGGTTTGCCATACACTCTGCCACAACGGCCCGAAAGCCGTCCTGCCCCAGATGCTCAATGACTGCGAGAGCGCCTGCCACTGCCCCGCCGGATCGGGTACCAGCAAGGGTAAATTCCTGTTTTACTGTCAGGTACGGCGTATCAACATTCAGGGAGCAGAGCATCGAAGGGTCTCGTGTTAAAAGACAACCGACCGGAATTGTTGACATCCCCATCTTATGGGGATCAACTGAGATGCTCGTCACACCCTCCAGCTGGAAGTCAAAGAGCGGAGCGTCCGGCAGGAAGGGCAGAACCAGTCCACCAAATGCTGCATCGACATGAAGTGCGATATTGTGGTCAGACGCGATGTCGGAGAGTGCGGCAATCGGATCGACGACACCGTACTCCGTGGTGCCGGCCACCCCGACAAGCGCAATGGTATTTTTATCGATGAGACCCGCCGCTGCATCCGCATCCATTCGATACCGGTTATCCGATGGGGCAACCCGCATCTCAAGGGAGAGGATTTCACAGGCCTTCTCAAACGAAAAGTGCGCAGACTCCGGCACAACGACATTAGGGGAATGCACACCTGCACTCCGGCGTGCCATCCGGAGTGCCTGTAAATTTGATTCGGTGCCCCCGGAGGTTGCATATCCGCAGGCATCCGGAAGATGCATAAGAGAACCCAGCCGTTTGACAAGGAGTGCTTCAAGAGATGCCGTCCCTTCAAAAAGACCGGGGTCGCCCAGATTTGACTCAATAAACAGGTTCATGGCCCGCACGGCCACCGGATGGGGCAGTGTGCACATCGAGCTGAGTACATGGTGATACTGCCGGTCATTCTTTCTGATCGACAAAAGAAAAGAGAAGAGTTCGTCTTCTGTGAGACCCTTGCTCTGCATCTAACGTCTCGCCATATCGAGGAGCATCCGCTGCTCGGTGCGTGCCGCCCGTTCGCGGATCTTCTGCACCGCGTCAATGTTTGCAGAGACACTGGTGATGCCGGTCTGGATAAGCCATTCAACCATATCAGGATCAGAACCTGCCTGCCCACAGATGGAGCACTCGACGCCGCCTTCACGGCATCTGCCGATGGCATACTCAATGAGTCTCAGGACAGCCGGGTGTTTCGGGAAGTACATGTCCGCCACATTCTGATTGTTGCGGTCAATTGCGAGCGTGTACTGGATGAGATCATTGGTGCCGAATGAGGCAAAATTGATGCCTGCTGCAATGAACTCGTCAATCATCAGCGCACTGGACGGAACCTCAATCATGATGCCGAGGATGGTGTTATTCACATCCACGCCCCATTCTGCAAGCATCTGCTTTGCGCGGATAAACTCGTCGGGGTGGCTCACGAGCGGGAACATCAGCCCCATGTTGCTGTAACCCTGTGCCCAGAGACGCTTGAACACCTCAACCTGTAGGTGGAACTGCTCGGGCTGCTGTAGGTCACGGCGGATGCCGCGCCATCCGAGCATCGGGTTGTGCTCCACGATTTCATCCTCTCCGCCCTGCATGTTCCGGAATTCGTCCGTTGGTGCGTCCAGAGTGCGGACCCAGACTGGTTTGCCGGGGAATGCGTCCAGAATGATCTTGATGCCGTCGTAAAGTTCCGTGATGAACTCCTCTTCTTTATGGTTCTTGATATACCATCCGGGTGTCTTGCCGAGGCCGAGGATCATGTGCTCAATTCTCAGGAGACCCACACCGTCTGCACCGGTAGCGGCTGCCCGTGTGGCAGCCTCAGAGAGGGAGACATTGACCTTGACGGAGGTTCCGGTGATGATGGGTGCTGCAGCGTATCCTGCCACTCCCCCGGCAGCAACGGCAGGAACCGCCTCTGCTGATAACGTGACCGCCCCTTCAAAGACGATACCTTTCTCACCGTCTACCGTGATGATGTCCCCTTCTTTGAGGACCTGGGTAGCTTTCCGTGTCCCGACGACAGCAGGCGTGCCCAGTTCACGGGACACAATCGCTGCATGGCAG
>CAZBYH010000045.1:0-10437 GCA_964496155.1 uncultured Methanoculleus sp. | reverse complement strand
GTCCGACTGCACTCTGCTGGGCTGACGGAGCCACAACGGTTACATCTGCAAAAGGAGTGAGTGCATCGTAGGCTGCCCAGAGGCCCTCTGATGTGACGCCGTCATCATTGGTGAGGAGTATTTTTGGTCTCATATGTCTGGATGAAATTGAGGTATTCTGGCTACAAAAAGAGATCGATCGGCACTCTCTTCTTTTCCGGGGGTGCACACTGTATACAATGCTGGCACTTCTTGCAGAGTATGCGGTATTTCATGATCCTGAACTTGCACCGGAAGGAAATGCAATGCTCACTGTTTTAACAGAGAGTTTTCTCAGGTCAGGATATAACGTAATAACTCCGGAATCGGGGGATTTTGAAGCTGAACTCAGGCGCCTCTCTCCTCTTGCTGATGTAGGGCTCGTCATTGCACCAGACCATCTGCTCGGAAAATATTCAAAGATTCTTGAAGACAACTGCCATAGTATTGGCTGCGGAAGCCTCAACTGCGCTCTCTGTTCAAACAAACCTCATGTAGGAACTATTCTTACTGCACAGGGTATTGCTGTGCCAAAAGAGATTGCGACAGGTATCCGGGTGATAAAGGAAAAACGGGGGGCAGGTGCTGTGAATATGCGTATTGCAGATGTTGAGCCCGGGCCCGGAGAATTTGGTCAGGAGTTCATCGAAGGCGAACATATGAGTGTGAGCCTTGTCATCAGCCGGTATGTGGGGGATGCCTGTTCGTACTACAGCGGACGTCCGCCGCTGGTGCTTTCCCTGAACCGCCAGTTTATCCGTTTCGATGACGGGCGGGTGACATTTGAGGGTGGTGAGGTCGGTGTGGATCATCCCCGCAAGGATGAGATTGTAGCGACTGCTGTCAAAGCGGCCACCGTTCTTGGCTGTCAGGGGTATGCAGGTGTTGATGTAATCGTTGGTGATGAGGTCTATGTTGTAGATATCAATCCCCGCCCCACCTCAAGTATGATTGGCATCGCTGCCGTGATGGAAGAGGAGATTGCTGAGATACTTGTTGCTGCATCGAAAGGGGATGTCCCTGAATCTGTCCATCTCAGGGGAAAGGCGCGCTATGACAAGAACGGGACGGTGACATTGGTATGATCGGCATTGATGTGGGTGGGGCAAATCTAAAGATCGTGGACGGAGATGACGTCATCATTCATTACTGCCCACTCTGGCAGAAAGCGCCGATTACAAAATTCCTGAAGCCTTATGCGGAGCGTGAGGCTGCGGTGGTGATGAGCGGGGAGCTTGCAGACGGTTTTTCCTCCAAGAAGGCAGGTATTGCCTTTATTGTCGATGCTGTCCAGGCGGCAATCCCCAATGCCCGGTTCTATGGGACCGACGGAGCATTTCACACAACTCCCTGCATGTCTCTTGCAGCGGCCAACTGGCTCGTTTCAGCCGACTATCTGCGAACCCAATTCCCTGAATCAGTCTTTGTCGATATGGGAAGCACCACAACAGACATCATCCCCCTCTCTTCGTTTAAGTCCCTGCTCTCTCTCTGTGATCTCGACAGACTCCAAAAGGGAATGCTGGTTTATACCGGCCTTCTGCGTGCACCTGTTGTCTCGCTGTTGCGGGAGGTCTATCTGGACGGGGGTGCCACACGCACACCGGTTGCAAACGAACTCTTTGCCATCAGCGCGGATGTCCATCTCGTGATGGGGCATATCGGCAAGGCCAATTATGCAGTGCCCACGCCGGATGGTGCGGATGTCATGATTACCGAGTCGCTCCAGCGGCTTTCACGCATGGTCTGTTCTGATCTCTCAGAGATCGGAGAAAAGAACGCGCGTGCCGTGGCCGCTGCATTCTGGCATGAGCAGCGGTCAGTTATTGAAGCAGAGATCATGCGTGTCTCAGGCAGTGGTGCAATGCCGGTTTTGATCTGTGCAGGGATTGGGTCAGCACTTCTTGCAGAGACATTCGGCGGCAGAAATCTGTCAGACATCTATGGGATTATGACGGATGCATTTCCCGCATTTGCGGTGCGGGAGGTGGCAAAACGAAATGTGCAAGTCTGAGCATTTTTTACTGACTGGCTCGCTTGCAGTTACTCTGATCTGATATCTGACGGATATCTGCATTTCCTATTTCTACTATTTATTCCGCTGATTCCCTTTGCCCTTCCCTTCCATCGAAAGAAGAAATACCCATGCTGTGGGTGGAAGACTTCAGGGACTGAAGACTTCTGCCCCTGGAACGGAGCTGCTCGTTCTTCCTCTGAATGAATATTCGTTCATATTAAGGATGGATATTGGAATAGGGACGCCATACATCTCAATCACATCGGGTGACGGAAAAGAACGTTGAGCGTAATTTCTGAGTGTTCCTCTGTCAACCACAATTTCAAGAGCGGTAAGGATGCGGGCCGCATGATGGTATGGATGTTTTTCAATGAGGGCGTTGCAGAGGTCGACGATGGGTATTCCCAATCGTGTATCCGGATAAAACGGTGACTCTGCATAACAAAGTTTTCCACATTCTTCGCAATGATATCTTTTTACGAAGACATTGACTGTCTGTTTTCCTTTTTTGGTTTGGACTGTTGCAAATCGTTTGCGGCGCGTGTCATGGCCCTTTACCGGTCCGCCACAGTATGGACAGGCATCCAGAGTGGTAAAGGTAATGCCTTCAACCGACAATATCGCTGAAGAGACGAGATCTCTGAGCATTGAAGGGATTTGTACCGTGCGCGTCAACACTATCTCCTCTCAGGAATAATTACCTTCAATTCTATCTTAAGGGTATCCATTATTTCTTTCTCCGGTGTTTTGTATTGATGGTATCTGGCACGGGAAGATGTCTTCGTTCTTTCTATCTGGTTTATTATGCATTAAATAAAGAGTGGTAGGCAGGTTAGCTGATGTCAAGACGTGCGGTAGATGCTTTGTTTCAGGCGTTGTATCTTCTCACAGATATACGATTTATTCTGCGGGAGACAGCACCTGTCCACGAACTCGATGATGAGCATAAGGTTCGTGTCGGAAAGGCGATTGAAAAACTAAAAAAACAGGTGACAATTCTTGAGGAGGAACTGATCAGATGAAATGCACCGCTGATATCGATACCCGTGATGTGGAAGAGCTCTACATTAATATCGACCCGATTCAGGCAGGCGGTCGTTTGACCGTTGACGCCCAGAAGGCGGCAATTGCCTATGCGGACGGATATTCGGTCTGCGACAACTGTCTGAAACCATTCCGTCTGGATTATATCAATAAACCCCCGATTGCAGAGTTTCACCGTGATTGTGCAGAATGGCTTAACATGGATGCGGTCAGGTTGGTTCCCGGTGCACGGCGTGGATTTCAGGCAGTGGCAAGTTCCATGGTTGAGAAAGGTGACCCGGTACTCCTGACGGCCCTTTCGCATTACACGGAATTTGTTTCACTGGAACAGGCGGGCGCTGATATCCATGAGATTCCCATGGATGAATCCCATCATATCACCGCAGACAATGCTGCTGCGCGGATTGAGGAGGTCACCCGTATGGCCGGGAAGACACCGTCCATTCTCTTTGTCGAGCATGTGGATTACCAGTATGGTAATGTCCATGAGATTAAAGAGATCGCAAAGGTGGCGCACCAGTATGACATCCCGGTCATGTTAAACGGTGCATACAGCGTTGGCATCATGCCGGTGGATGGAAAGGCATTGGGTGTTGATTTTGTCATCGGGTCTGGGCATAAGAGTATGGCCGCTCCTGCCCCGTCAGGGTTGGTTGCGACAACCAGTGAGTATGCTGATATTGTATTCCGGACGACACAGGCGAAAGGGGACATCACCGGACGGACGTTTGGTATCAAAGAAGTGGAGATGATGGGGTGCACGCTGATGGGCGTGACGGTGGTCGGCCTCATGGCCTCGTTCCCCGCGGTAAAGGAGCGTGTCCTTCACTGGGACCGTGAAGTTGAGAACAGCAATCTTGTTGTTGATGCACTCTGCTCCATTGAGGGCACCCGCGTAGAAAGTGACATGCCGCGTGAACACACACTAACGAGAATTAATACGCTGGATTCCTTTGACCGGGTGGCTGAAACGCACAAGAAAAAGGGGTATTTCCTTTCACAGGATCTCAAGAAGAAAGGAATCATCGGCATTATCCCCGGGTCTACCCGGATCTGGAAATTTAATACCTATGGCCTGAATGGTCCACAGATTTCTCATCTGTGCCGCGCATTTCAGGAGATTGCCCGTGAAAACGGGCTTACGGTCATATAATCTTTTGTGGATGGGGAGTGATGGTTTCAGGAGGGGACGAGACCTCCGAAATCAGTGATTATTTCAGGTTCTTCTTTTTGTACCCGGCGTTAAAATCTGGATTGTAACGGTCACCATCCGAACAAATTTTTTGGCTTGTCCAGAAGGTGTCTGGCGAAAAAGAGATGGTTAATTTTGTAGATCAAATCTGTAGATCTCAGGAATCAGTATCAGATGGTCAATTAAAGATATGACTCTTCGATGATTTTCCCATTGTATGCCTGTACAACAGAGGCATGTGCCAGGGCTTCTTTGAGAATATCTTCAAGAGGGATGCACAATTCATCCTCACGTATCTCTTCCGGCTTTGCTCCCGTAGAGGGATGCTTTGGAACGATGGTGCACCCGAGATCTCCGGCATTGTCCCGGAAGGTTCCGATCATCCGTGCACGAAGAACAATCTCTTCCTTGTCATAGGTGAGAAGCGGACGCAGGAGCGGTATCGCCTGGGGCACCACATCCTGTATCACGCCGAGATTGACCAGTGTCTGTGTCGCCACCTGCCCGATGTTGTCGCCCGTCATGATAGCGACCACCCCTTCCTGAACGGCAATTGCTGTAGCCGCACGGAGCATAAACCGTTTGCAGAGGATACAACGGGTCCTGAGTATGCCGGAGGCAACAAGCGCATCGTAGAGCGGTTCAAGGGGGACAACAGTCATCCGAATGGTCTGTCCCGGGCACCATGCAGAGAGGGCGGCAAGATTCTTTTCTGTGGTGAGGCGTGCATCTGCTCCGGTGTACCGTCCCCCGTCACCATGAAAGAAGACCGGCACGCATCCGCGGCGCATCATCATCCATGTGGCAACAGATGAGTCAAGTCCCGCAGAGAGGAGAGAGAGGAACTTTCCCTGCGTGCCGAGGGGGAGACCTCCGGGTCCGGGTAGCTGGCTGTCATACACGATTCCTCCGAATGTCCGCGCTTCAACAAATATCTCGTAGTCAGGTGACGTCAGGTTGACATGGATGCCGGGGCAGCGCTCATAGATGCATGCGCCCGTTGATGCCCCCAGTTCCTGGCTGGTAAAACCCTCCATGCCGGAACGTTTTGCGCGGACCGCAAACGACATGCCAGGAGTTACCTTCTCTGCTGCAAGCCGGGTGGCAGTTTCCTCGATTATTTTTCGATCAGGTGGAGTAAGGATGCATTTGCTGACCCCGACAATACCAAATACCCGCGATGCGGCCTGTGCAATCCGGTCAGGGTCATCTCCTCTGATGATAATTCTTCCCCGGTGCTGTTCAACAGAACATTCCATGCCTTCTGCCTGAATTGCTGCGATAAGGTTCCGTGTCAGGATATTGATATAATATTTCATGACCGATTCGCTCTTTAAAAAAAGCTCCCCAAAGCGCACCATCACCGCCTCGTGTATCTCTATCCTTTCTTCCATGATTTCCATCTCCCTGCTTTTTGCACGCTTGCAATAACCGGAGAATACATTGGTACCGACGGGTAAAGTAGATTATCACCATCCCCGGAGAGATCGATGAGAAAGGACAACGCGAAAACACTAATAGCGCAGATATACAATTGAGTACTTACTATGGCGAAGAGTAAAAAGGAGAAAGTGGAGCCACAGTCTGTCCTGTATTATTTTTATACGCAGGAGCGGTGGGATAACTGGATTAAGACGCTTGAGGAGATGAGTTTTGATTATGATGAGGATTCCGAGGATATGCCGGAAGGCCTGCAGTCGCTCAACAACTTTACCGAAGATATTAATGTCTCTGTCCTGAAAATTATCAAGCTCTTCCTCCTCGGCAATTATAGCCCGGAGGCGGCCAAAAAGAAGATCGGGGAAGTTGAGGACATTGTCATGGGGCCGTTACCTGAGAGTGATGTCGCAGATATCATTTCCGGTGTTCAGATGCGCTTTTTGGTGCTCTTTTCCGCATGCAAGGCAGTTATCGACGGCACTGCTGAGGGTGAGATCAAGGACCTGGTAAAACACGGCAAAACGCTTACTGATGATCAGGCAGAAGAGGCACTGAAGACGGCTGCGACAATTGGCGCTCTCGTTATCCAGGGTGGATCGTGCTGTGGAAAATATCTCCGTGGGGATATCGATGAACCGTTGCTCTTTGACGACTGGCTGATTGAAGTGGATGATATGGGCAATGCCCTCAAGACCCTCAAGAACTTTGAAGAGCAGTTTGGAGAAGGAATTTGATCGCCGCAAAGGCCAGATTCAAATTTGCAAAAAAACTTCAGAACGTTGCAGGGTATCGTGTCCCAGATTTTGCCTTCAATGGGGCATTCATGGATATCCTGGTCTCATCTCTGGACTATGACTCTCTTGACCGCACGATGCGGTCACAGATAATTGCCTTTTTCAAGGATTTTCTGGAGTGCGGGTGCAAGGGGTCTCCGCAGTGTGGATGTCCGGAGAGAAAATTTGCGTTAAAGATTCTTGAGCTCCGCAGTCTTGGGCTTGATCACCGGCAGATCAGTGAGGTTCTGCTGGATGATTACGGCATTGAGATTTACCCTACCGATATCCTGAGTTTTCTGGAGGATAGTGTGCATACCCTTGAAGCTATCCGTGATGTGGCACGGATTGAAGGGAACGAGGCACTTCTGCAGAAGACGATCGATGCGATTGGGGAGATTGAAGGAAAATAGTTCCTTATTCAACTTTTTTATAACAATTCGAGACGTTTTCTACCATTTTTTGTTTTCCTGTCTCTTCCATTCCCCCTTTCTCTAAGATATGAAAGATGAGAGGGGACACACAAAAAAAGTGAGCGATATAGGGGCAAGGAACACGGATGAAACCAATGTCCCACCGGATGGTGCAAACCGTTGTTTTTCGTATGGAATGATTCAGAAGGCAGTGAGAAATAGCCTAAAGAATCCCCATCTCGCTCAAACGGGACGGAAGATACTCATCGGTGACAAAGTCAAGGCCTCGGCTTGCAAAAGCCTGCTGTTCTGATTTCAGGCCCATATCGAGCTGAAGTTTGATCTGTTTTCTCCAGTATTCGGTGTCAAACCTCGGGTCGGTGAGTTCTGCTTTCAGGGCCGCGATATCCCCCTCGGTGAGTTTATCAGACGGCAGATTATAATCGCTGATGTCACTTGGTTGGACGCCGATGAACTGTGCCGATGGGGTGACGAGAATATCTGACATGTGGGCTGCCTTGATTGACCCGTACGCGATGCTTGCATAGATGCGGTATGACCAGGGATCCCCATCCGTGAAGATCACAACAGGGATTCCAAGTTCATAATTTATCCGTCTGAGCATGCGCCGTGTGGAGCGTGCGGGCTGTCCTTTGAGGTGGAGAAGGATGGCGTTATGGGCTTCGTCAAATCCGTTCTCCATCAACCGGGCGTACATACCTCCTGTCTCTGTTGCGATGACAAATGAGGCGTCATGGTCAAGGAATTCGATATTCTCCACATTGGATGGAATTGGGTATCCTGCCTCTCCCACATCCTCCTGACAGTGTATATCCCGGTTTCCGCGTTTGGTCTGTTCCCGGAGACGTAGTGGCCCGTAAATCGATGCGCCGTCCTCCTCGGGGCGCAGGTGAAATGCCTCCCGGGAGAGTTCGGTGACGATCTCCAGATCTTCTACCAGCATGTTACTTTCATCCTGAGCCGCAAACTTCGCCCGCTTCCATCCTTCTGAGATGTAATACATCTCCCTGAGGGTTGATGAGCGGGATTCAGTGAGTTGCTGCTTCAGAAACCCGACGACATATGCCATCTTCAGGATATGCAATGCGCCCTTTGCAGAATTTGCTGTCCGTGTCGTACCTTTGTCCCCGTATTCCCAGACTTCAGACTTTTCATTATATTCGATATTTGCCTTTGTCCGGGTGGGAAGCGTGATGGTGGGGACGCGCCCATCCATCATCTGCCCGTACCACTCGGAAGCGATAGATACCAGTCGTTCCTGTGTTAGTTTGTCTTTTTCAATATTCGCCATCGAGATCCACCACCACTTTCATCTTTTCATCAACACCCCGGATATCAATAGATCCCCGGCCTTTTCCGGGATATGTGGCCTTCCATGCGGTTTCAGGCTCGATTGTAATCCGCCAGACTGCATTGAATTCTGTCCCAATGGTATCGATGAAATCCGGCTTTGGCACTGCCTCTTCCGGGTTGTCTTCAGAGAGGCTGTAGACCATTACCTCAATTGAGGTTCGCGTGTAGTTCATCACCGAGATTCCAACGATACCATCCGTTGTCTTCTTTTTTGCCACAACCCTGCGCATGATCTGGCCTTCAATCGGTGATATGTCAGGTATGGGGCGTTCAACGATTTCTGCGACCTTCTCCGCAATATCCGGGATGATGGAGCAGACCGCGCGTGCACGGTCTTCTGCTATCTTATTCCTGTCCCGTTTGCTGATGAAGTTCTTTAGTTCCCTGCCCAGATCCTGCAGTGCGAGGGCAATCTCTTTTTCTATCTCAGGAATGGCTGCGATTGCATCCTTTGATTCTGAGGTGAAAGGCACATTTGTTGAGGCTACATGGACTAACAAAAGGACGGGGCCAACCGGGAGGGACTGCTGGGAGAGACCATACGATCGCCAGTTTATCCCGGTGGCAGCAGTGGTAACCGCACAGGCACCCTGCTGGTATAATAGTGGCACCCGGTTTGCAAACCTCAAAAGCAGTGCCTGACCTTCCTGTTCGAGTTTTCCTCCATACCCGATTGCGGCTTCCACGATGAACGGGTGGCCGGAGAAGACCTGAGATTTTCTGGTTCGTGCCTTTACAAAGTCAAGGCTGAACTCCTTTTCCAGTCCCTGTATGATCATCTCCTCGCCTATTGGAGAGAGACAAAGAGAGGCGGGTGGTGGAGGAACGTCCACGTCCTGCATGGCAGAGAGGAGACTTTTAAGTTGTTCTGCATTGAGCCCTTTTGCCTTCCGGGAACCCTTAATACCGGAAATCCCCAGCATCTGTTCTGCACTTTTTGTGCCGACGCGTGAGAATCCGTTCACGAGGAAGTCCTGAACATTGTCTGTCGATAGGGCGGCCATTCGTTTCAGGGTGCCAAATTCAATACCGTGCGGATGCGGAGCAATGGCCTGGGGAGGAACGATCACCTCATTACTGACTCGTTCGAATGAAAACCATTCACCATCAACATCAGCCTGTATTCGTGCATGGGGGTTTACGACAGAGGTATATTTCAGGTAATCAACGAGTCGGCGTTTAGCAGTAAGTGTGCCGGTGAATTCAAGTTCTATTCTGGTCCCGTGTGTCCGGTCCCAGTCATGCTCCTCTCTTCTGATGATTTCCGGCTCGTTTTTTTCCGTCCGGATCATCAGTTCAAATAAATAGGCGGGTTTGTCTGCACCGGTTCGTGAAATAATGCGGGCCGGGATGCCGGTTGTCAGTTGGGCGAAGAGAACTGCTGCTGATATTCCGATGCCCTGCTGACCCCTGCTCTGGCGTATCTGGTGGAACCGTGACCCATAGAGAAGTTTTCCGAATACATATGGCACATTGTCCGGCACAATCCCCGGCCCGTTGTCCTCAACGGCAATCCGGATTGTCTCTTTTGTGAGTCTTGTGATGGATACCCATATGTCAGGCAGGACTTCTGCCTCTTCACAGGCATCAAGCGCATTGTCCACCGCCTCTTTGATGGTGGTGATAATACCGCGGGTAGGCGAATCAAATCCGAGCAGATGTTTGTTTTTCTCAAAGAATTCCGCAACACTGATGCTTTTTTGCTCTGATGCCAGTTTTTCGGCTATTCCCACCCGTTACTCACCCCGTGTATCGCCTCAGCAACACCGCACTCTCTCTGGTTGCCTGACTGCATATTCCTGAGGGTTACTGTACCGCCCGCCATTTCGCGCCCGCCTGCGAGAACGGTATAACGTGCTGTCTTTGCCGCATGCTTCATCTGTGCACCGATGCCACGGGCGAGCAGGTTCATCTCCGTCCTGAACCCGGCATCCCGGAACTTCCGTGAAAGAGAGAAGGCATATTCGCGTGCTTCTGGCGTATAAAGAACAGCGACAACCGTATCATCGGTGACAGGTATCTCTCCAAGAGAGACCATTACCCGGTCAAATCCGATCCCAAATCCGCATGATCCGACATCATCGCCGCCGAAGAGGTGGGCAAGGCGATACGCACCGCCGCCGATGATCTGGTTTTCCGCCCCGAGGTTTTCTGCAAATCCTTCAA
>CAZBYH010000044.1:0-10438 GCA_964496155.1 uncultured Methanoculleus sp. | reverse complement strand
GTTTCAGTCCATAGTACACCGGTTCAAGACTGTCAGGATACTGCTGCATCATCTGTTTGACAATGCCATTTGCTCCAACACCGTCTCCCTGTTCAAGTCTGAAGGTGAATGATTCGCGGAGGAAATCAAGGTCATTGAAGTATTTTACGGTTGCAATATTGAGAAGTTCTACCCGTTTTGCCTCATTATTATCTTTTTTTGCCTTCTCCAAACCAATCTGGATGAACCATTTCTCATTCGGGAACCACCAGAGAGACATCTTCACCATAAACCAGAATGCATTGTCAGCCGCTTCGTTTTCTTCAGCAAGATCCAGCGGTTTCAGACGGTACAGTTGAGGCTGAACTCGTACCATTTGCTGCAGTTGTTCGCGTGCTGCAAGTTCCGACTGTTTTTTCTGGCTTGATGGCTCATTACCCTCACCTCCTTTCCGTGATTTGGATATGGTATAATAGCAGTATGCAATGTAGAAACCGATTCTTGCGTCATGCTTCCAGTAATCGGCAAAATAGGTAATTGCATCCTGACAGTGTCCCGATGAAAGGAGTCGGATTCCGCCGAGGATATTCAGTGATGCCTTTCCCGATGAGTGTTTAGAGCGGATAGCAGTCATTATAACCCGTTCAATGTACTGTGGTGAATCAGCCTGGTTGCTCTTTGCCATCAACCGGTATGCAATGCTGTCAATAAATTCATCATATGTCGCATCGTTAAAATCCGGAAATCCGTTATCCAGTGCAGATACGATGTGAGCAAAAAAAACCGGGAGATTAGTATCTATTTTATCGGTGTTGGTATCGATGTATGAATAGAGATCCTGTCGCAGATTCTCTATTTTCTCATACCGGATTGCATCGCCAAGTTTTTCACCCCGTGCCATACCACACCTGTAATACTATCATATATTTTTTGAACACATAAATCCCTATCATTTTGAGATTTCTGCGTAATAGTAATTCCCTTTCGCCCGCTGTTCTCTGTCAAGATAGGATCCGGGTTTATTGATTCGGGGTCGTCCGGACTGATCTCTTCTGAATGTTATTCCCAGTCCTTTCAGGAAATGGTTCATTCCATCCTCCATATCGTACGGTCCATATGCAGCACCTTTGACACCGGGAGTTCCGTCAAACACAAGCATTCGCTCACTGATCATATCAATAAGGTAAATATCATGATCAATGACAATAATACCGGCCTCTCTGCCTTCTGCATGTCGCCTGAGAACCCGTGCCAGTTTCACCCGCTGTTCAACATCCAGGTGAGCGCTTGGCTCATCTAAGATATAGAGGTTAGCATCCTGTGAGAGGCACAGGGCAATGGAAACCCGTTGCAGTTCGCCCCCACTCAGCTGATCCACCGGTGACTGAAGGAGGGGGGTAATTGACAGGGGTTCAAGTATTTCATGCTGGTAATATGACGAATCAAAGGAACGGCAGGCCTGTCTTAGAAGGAACTCCACGGAGACGGATGAATCACCTTTTACATACTGGGGTTTGTATGCAATTTTTACCTTTTTATCCATCTCACCGCGGTCAGGCTTTTCGACACCTGCAAGAAGTTTTGCAAATGTACTTTTTCCAATACCATTTGGACCAACAAGGCCCAGTACCTCTCCTACCTTAATTTTTCCGGCAGAAACGGTTAACGAGAAGGTATCGCCATAGCTCTTCTCCATCTCGGGAAATGTAATAAGCGTCTGGCGGGTGCTATCCCGCGTGTGAGATCGTGTTTCAAAGGCAACTGCATAATCCCTGAACCGAACATTTTCTTCCGGCAAAAATCCTTCCAGATACTGGTTGATTCCAATCCTGACTCCTTTTGGTCCCGTAATGATACCAAAGACGCTTGGTTTACCGTAGGCTACGTGCACGGTATCGGCAAGCATATCAAGAATGGCAAGGTCATGTTCAACAATAATAACGGGCCGTGTCTCTGCGAGTTCCCTGATGAGTGTTGCAGCGGCCATCCGCTGGTATATATCGAGAAATGGGGTGATTTCATCAAAAAAATAGAAATCAGCATCACGTGAGAGGCATGCGGCAATAGCGACCCGTTGCAGTTCGCCACCGCTCAGTTTTCCTATCGGACGATCCAGAATGGATTCCAGGCCAAGTTCATGAATATAATGGGTGAGCATCCCCCGTTCATCCGTTGATGACAGAAGTTCGGCGATCGTTCCTTTGAATGCCTTGGGGATATAGTCGATGTATTGGGGCTTTAGGGATGGTTTTACCGAAGACTTTGCTATCTGCTGAAGGTAATCAAATAATTCTGTTCCTGTGTACTGCTTTAATATGCCTTCCCAGTTGGCCATATCATCGAGGTTCCCCAGATTTGGAACCAGCTGACCACAAAGAATTTTAACCGCCGTACTTTTTCCAATACCATTGGCTCCAAGAATCCCGGTAACTTTTCCCCCTACCGGAATTGGAAGCCCATAGAGGGCAAAACCATTTACTCCATAGCGATGTGTCGGATTGTCAAGTTCTTCGGGGAGACTCACAATATCC
The DNA here is from genome assembly GCA_964496155.1 of uncultured Methanoculleus sp. GTDB lineage: Archaea > Halobacteriota > Methanomicrobia > Methanomicrobiales > Methanomicrobiaceae > Methanogenium. Next base: position 7,928 of record CAZBYH010000044.1, on the reverse strand, counting down.
AGTGCTTCAAACGGACATTTCTTGATACAGATACCACAGCCGATACACAGCTCTTCTGAGATTACCGCTTTCCCGTCCTCTCCGATGACAATCGTTTCATCCCCCGTCCGGACCCGCGGGCAGTACAAAATACATTCGGTGCCGCACTTTATCGGGTGACACCGATCACGATGAACAACAGCAATTCGCATAATTTATCACAAATATTACAAAATTATTGTATTGTTAAAAGGATGGTCCAGGCGATAAACCAGAACGCAAATGCCATAAAACTCTGGTAAAACCAGTCTTTCCCGCCCAGTTCAGATATATCCAGTCCTATGAGCATGAATACATGTTTCTGGAATACCATTGCCCCAAGGAGAAGGAGAAATCCAATAACGCCCTGATTCGTTTCAGGTTTAACGAGGAGAAATGAGAGAACTCCGGCGATGATACCCATAACGCTGGCAATACCTGTACGGATGATACGCCCATTATGCTCTTTCCTTTTCTGATCATTGGACTTGACAATTATTGTCTCAGTCTCATTGGGTATGTCGTCTTCAGTCATCCTGACACCAGTCAGTATAATTTTGTCGTAGAACAATATGTAATTTGGTATATATGGCGAGTTTAAAGGGAATGAGTGGGCTCGATATTCATGCGATGGTGTCAGAAGCCCGGGGTTTTCTCCCTTTGTGGGTAGGAAAAACCTATCAATATGATACGGGACTGTTTGGAATTCGTCTCAATGGTCAGGATAAGCAAAAACATTCCCTGATCATCGAAATCGGAAAACGCGTGCATTTTACATCATCCCTCCCTGCGGCAACACCAAATCCATCCGGATATTCAATGTTTCTGCGTAAATACACCAATGGGGGAAGGGTGCTTAGCATATCACAACCGGGAATAGAAAGGGTGATTGATATTGAAATCGGAAAGAGTGATAACCGGTTTCATCTGATTGTAGAACTCTTTGATGAAGGTAATATTGTTCTCACCGATGGGGATTACCTTATAATTCAACCACTGAAAAAACAACGGTTTAGAGACCGGAATGTATTCGGTGGTGAAGCATACACGCTTGTAGCAAATTCAGTAGTGTCATCCGAAGAAGAATTTGCCTCAATTCTCAAGGCATCTGATGCTGATACGGTAAGGACGCTTGCCACACAGTTTCTCATGGGGGGTAAATTTGCGGAAGAAGCATGCAGAATCGCGGGAGTCAGCAGATCTGAACCGGCAACAAACGCTCCCGCAGACAAATTGTTTGCAGCGTATGCAGCGATTATCAAAAGAACGGAATGTGATCGGAGCCCCTGCATCACAAAATCCGGATGCTGGCCGTTTGTTCTGGGAAATGAAACGCCGATTGAGACATTTACGGTATTTTACGAAGCGCTTGATCAGTATTTTCCCCGGGGAAAAGAACTCATCACCCCGCCGAAACCCAAACTCACGCGGGAAGAAAATATCCGGGTACGGCAGTTGGATGCAATTGCATCATTTGAGAAGAAGATTGAGCGGTATGAAACATTTGTTGATGCGATGTATCTGCAGTACGCGTTTGTGCAGGATATCCTTTCAACTCTTAAAAATGCCAGTGCGTCTGCATCATGGCAGGATATCGAAAAAGTCCTGAAAGAGAGCAAAAGTGAGTCGGCATCTGCCATTAAGATGATATATCCTGCTGAAAGTGCGATTGATCTTGAAGTTGAAGGCAAGATCATCAAACTTTTTGTACAGGAGAGTATCGAAGTCAACGCCGACCGATATTACGAACTGGCTAAGAAATTTAAACGGAAGCGAAAAGGTGCATTTGCCGCGATGGAACGGATGATTGTTTCAGAAAAAAAGCAGAAGAAAGTGATCCCTCTCCGCAAGAAGAAATGGTATCATCGGTTCCGCTGGTGCTATACATCAGATGGAGTACTGATGGTTGGCGGGAAAGATGCCGGAACAAATGAAGAGGTCGTAAAAAAATATCTCGAGGGCGCTGATACCTTTGTCCACGCTGATGTGCACGGGGGGAGTGTCATCATTCTCAAGGGAGATACAGAAAAAATGGATGAAGTTGCCCAGTTTGCTGCATCATATTCAAATGCGTGGAAAAGCGGGCATTTGACGGCTGATGTGTATGCGGCCTCACCGAGTCAGGTGAGTAAGACTCCGGAGTCGGGAGAATATGTCTCACGCGGTGCGTTTATCATCCGGGGTGAACGGACATATATGCGCAATGTGGGCCTTGGTGTCGCAATCGGCATCCAGACTACTCCTGAATTAGGTGTCATTGGCGGGCCTATTGATGCAGTGAAGAAGAAAGCAGAACACTATGTTGTGCTCCGTCCGGGAAAGTTTGAGCAAAATGACGTTGCCAAAAAAATACTCCGGATACTGCGGGATAAATACGGAGACGAGTGGAAATCCATGAAAAATGTGTTGAATTCAGAAAGTATTGCCGCATTTGTTCCGCCGGGCGGCTCTGACATTACCGAAGAGCAATGAAAGCAGAATATGACGCCCTCAAAAATTCAGACGGTGAAATACGGCTGTTCCCGGAGTCAATTGATGATCTCTGGCATATCAAACACCTCATCAGAACCGGCGATCTGATCTTTGCGGACACCTTCCGGAGTCTTGAATCCCAGACGGACAAAACACGTCCGGAAAAGACCGAAAAAAAGCCGGTGCGGCTGGGCATACGGGTGGAAAAAACAGAATTTCACCCGGATTCCCTCAGGCTGAGAGTATCCGGGGTGATTGAACAGGGCCCCGATACCGGTTTTTACCATACTATTAATCTTGAGTCCGGCCGGGAGATTTCCGTCATAAAGACATGGAATTCGATAGAACGGGAACGAATAGAGCGGGCGGTAACCGTCTCGACAACCGGTATTGTTCATATCACCGCCATTGAAGAAGGAGAGGCGCAGATATTTCGTATCCGTCAGTATGGGCCGGAATATGTCATGAAAATAGTCGCCGGAAGCGGGAAACGTGAGGGTTTGGATGGACGGAGGGCGTTTTTCGAAGAGATATACCAGTCTCTCTCTCCGGTCACCGGTTCAATAGTTATTGCAGGGCCGGGGTTTGTAAAAGAAGATTTTCTGGCATATCTTACCCGAACCGACCCCGATATGGCCGGTCGTATGATCACCGCTGAAACCCGCAGAAGCGGACGGGGCGCTGTGCAGGAGGTTATTGGTCTCGGGATACTGGAACGCCTGACACAGGATCTTCAGCTGGGACGAGAGGTGACTCTGATGGATGAACTCCTGAGCAGAATGGCGGGGACCGGCCCCGCTGCATACGGCATTGATGAGGTTGCAACGGCAATTCAGTACGGCGCTGTTTCCGACATCCTTGTTGTGGATCTAAAGATAAATGATGATACCATCAACCGTCTGCTTGAATCCGCCGATTCCATGCGTGCAAAAATAACCGTTTTATCATCAGAATTTGAACCGGGAAAACAGCTGGGAGCGATTGGGGGAATTGCCGCATTGCTGCGTTTTCCCATTCAGTAAAAAAAATTATTCCTGGGATGATTCTTCAGGTGATTCTTCAGCTGGTAAAGATTCATTTGCTTCTTCAGGTGCCGAAGATCCATCTGCTTCTGCAATCTCTTCTGTCTCTTCCGGCATTGCGGGACGCTTGTATGATTCTTTTAAGACGACCTCGTTGATACCATCGATGAGTTCGAAGATCTGATGGATGAGCATGCCACGGGCCATTCCCCATCTCTTGTCGTAGTTGATTCCGGGAGGGAGAAGCACGGTGATAACACCATCAGCGAGTTCCACTTCCATGGTTTTTCCGGTATACAGATCAATCAGACCCGCTACCTGTTCCTTTGGTTCCTCAACAAGAGCTTCGATCTCATATTCGTAGGTGAGCGTTTTTCCGGCAAGTGCATGGTTAAAATCAACGACCACACGCTTTCCAACAATACTGGCAACGACACCTTCCTGGCCATCAGAGGAGACTCTCATGCCGACAAAGGGTTTTTCTGCAAAGTTTTTGGTGGGGGCAGACCGAATCTGTGCGTCATCCCATGGGCCATATGCCTTCTCGGGAGGAATTTCAACGGTGCCTTTTTCGCCCACTTCTTTGCCGATTAATGCTTCGTCGAGTCCGGGGATGATGTGCATACCGCCAAGGCACACAACAATTGGTTTATAGTCTTTCTGTGGATTAACCGTACCTGCTTCTTTTGCTCTTTCTTCTTCAGTTGTGTCAAAAACGACACCTTCTGATAAGCCGGTAAACCTCAGTTTAATAAAACTTCCTTCATTAACTGCCATTCATTTAACCTGTCTATATTTATACGGTGTGTCTACTTAAAATAATGAGCTCTGTATTTGAAGTTGAAACAAAAATTGCGGTATCAAACCTTCCACAACTCGCAGACCGTCTCATCTCTCTGGGAGCAACGATTATTGGCGGCATGTCTCAGCGGGATACGTATCTGAATGCGCCCCACCGTGACTATGCCACTACGGATGAGGCGCTTCGTGTCCGTGAAACTGAGTCCGGCACGGAAATCACCTATAAAGGTCCAAGAGCCCATATAAGCGGTTCTAAGGCACGTAGTGAAATTACCCTCTCTGTTGCATCCGCACAGGATGCTATCGCTCTTTTGACTGCCACCGGTTTTTTTGTGAGCGCTGTTGTTAAAAAAGAACGGAATGAATACCTGTATGGCGGTACAACAATCGCTCTTGACCGTGTTGAGGGCTTAGGCACCTATATGGAAATTGAAGTGTTGACCGACGGGGATATCGCTTTTGCACATGCCAGAATTGAGTCCGTAAAAAAAGAGCTGAATATTTCCGGTGCACACATACCGGAATCCTACCTTGAACTGCTGTTCGCTAAAGAGTGATGAGTTCTACTTCAATCTCTTTTGCCACGTCGCCCAGGGTGATAAGGGCACATTTTCCCTCTGATGCCGGGCCCGGGTTCACCACTATCGTGCCATCGACTTCAAAAACACCGGAGTGGTCATGAATATGGCCGCAGCAGACGAGATCAAAATCCTTCAGGCTATCTCGAAAGCATTTACATCCGACATTGGTTCCGTCAATCTCATCAAGGGTGCAGTACGGCGGTGCATGCGTAACTAACACATTGTGCACATTCTGGTGTGCCCTCTTCTTTGCCTTCTCTAAGAGTTCGCACAGTTCATCTTCAGAGAGCTCAAACGGGGTGTTAAAGGGTGTCGGGTTTGATCCTCCGACTCCGGTGAAGGTCACCGGTCCTATTGCAAGGGACGTTCCGTGGAGGCTTACTGCATCAGAGTCTTCAATGACATCAAGGATCTGGCGTGCGTCACAATTACCCGGGACGGCAAAACACGGTACATCAATCTGCCGAAATACTTCATTTGCTTCGTTTGGATCGCCGCAGTCGGTAATATCCCCGGCGATGATTACCATGTCAGGGGAAAGTTCCATGAATTTGGAAATCGTATCATATTGGCCATGAATATCGGTCAGAAGAAGGATTTTCATCATCATAAAAGGTCTTCATCCATCTTAAAATACCTTACCTCAGCATCAATCCAGGAACCGGTTGCCTTTCCGCTACGTGCCATCCGGCCAAGTTCACGCTGCACATCAGGCAGGATGCTGCGTGCCGGCATTCCGGCAAGGGGTGTGCCCGGAAGCGGGGTGAAATGATGGACATGCACGATACCGCCGCGTATTATCTCTTTCATCTGAAGAACTGACTGCTGCTGTTCCTCATCAGATTCATGGGGGAGGCCCACGATGTAATCAACCACCGGGGTCATGCCATGCGCCCTGCAGGTGTCATATGCATGCATCACATCCTCTGCAGTGTGGCCGCGCCTGAGCATTTGCAGGACATGGTTACTGCCCGACTGCGCGCCGAAATGAATTTTTCTGTTTACACAATAGGTTTTGATTAGATCCAGTGATGCGTCAGAGATGCATTCGGGTCTTACTTCACTGGGAAACGTTCCGAAAAAGATTCGTCTTCCGGATAAGGCGCGAAACAACTTTTCAACCTTGTCAAGGCGCAGGTGGATGCCATCTGACCCATAGGCAAGAGCATTCGGCGTGACAAACCGTATGTCGGGAAGTGCGCGGGTGGCCCGTTCAATATCATCAGTTCTACGATGACGCATGTGTCTGCCAAAAAGCTGCGGTGTCTGGCAGTATCCACATCCAAACGGGCACCCGCGGGTAATCTCCACATATCCTTTCACCTTGGTAAATGCCGGGTAGGATGGGAGAAATACACAGTGATTGGGCATCACGGCCTGATCTTTTGACACGACACCTGCCGGCAGGGTATGACTGTTGGACGCAATCATGGCGATAAGGGCGGGCAGGGTAAATTCCCCTTCACCAATCACCACGTAATCTGCATACTGGCGGACCTCTTGCCAGCAGGCGGATGGATGCGGCCCTCCAACAATGGTGATACATTCCGCATTGGCTATCTCTTCCCGGAAATGTGGTTCATTGACAGAATTCAGGCTATAGCAGGTGATATCATTCTCGGGTGAATCCACCTCATGGAACACAATGCCTGAGAGTTCGCATGCGGCACGTAACGCAGCAAACGAATTTTTCGCCCAGGGAATAATGCGCCAGTTTACCTTCATCTGCTTTTTTCCTCAGGGGATTATTTCGCATCCATTAAATTTCGGGTGCTCAAACTGTGACGGAGAGACCGTTTGGTCATTGATGCATGCCTTTACGCGTGGCAGTGCCTGACACACTGTTTCATACAGGGCTTTGACAGTGCGATAAATATCCGTGCACCCCTCCTCCGGCCAGAGATTCATCACATTGGAGTAGAGGCATCGTCCCCCGCAGAAATCGAAGAGATCACATTCAATGCAGTTGCCGTCATACACCACTTTCCGCAGGGTGTCAGGCGTGTCTTTCCTGATGTCACCACAGTAATACTCGGTCATTCCAACCATGCAGGGACAGGGAGACACCATGCCGTCAGGGGTGATGGAATAATTGGCGAATCCGGAGCCGCATCTGAGAACCGATTGTCGTTTGCCGTTCAAGGCATCCTGCATCGTATCAATGAACGGATACCAGCGCAATACCTCTCCGGTCTCTTCCATATGCGACACCCATCGGTCCATGAGCCTGAAGAGTCCGGGGATATAGGAGTTCTCTACCCATTTACCGTAGGAGTCACGGCAGTAGGTATCTGAAAAATTTGCATCAAGCTGCCAATGAACTGAGGGAAACAGCCCGTCGGTTTCAAACGCAAGGTGGGTCACATCCCGGTAGATGTCGGTGTCTTCTGTCACCGTCATCCTGCCAATGAAATCAGCAGGCAATCCCATTGCCTGAATCTTTTTGCAGTTATCTATGATCTGATGATATGTACCTGCACCCCGGTTGTGGTCATGCGTTGTTTTTTGCCCATCAACGGACACAATAATGGTCTCCAGACGGGTGAGGACGCTCTCGGGCACCTGATCCAAGAGGGTGCCATTGGTGTGCAGCATAAACCGGCATGTTCCGGATAATGATTCCATAACAGATTCGATTGTCTCGATTGAGAGGAGGGGTTCACCGCCATAAAACGTAAGGCAGGGGTCGGCGTCCATCCTGATAAACCGGCACAACTCATCAATGGTATAGGAAATATCTGACTGAACCTGACGGGGATGCATGTTCCAGCAGTCAGTGTCTATCTGGGGAAATATCCGTCCCTTACAATACCTGCAATTCAGATTACAGACATCATTTAACAAGATATAGTAATACACACTGTTACCCGGATTTACTCATCAGTTATTGTTATCATGCCTGAACTGCCATCAACCGATGCAGATAAACCGTCTTTCATATCATTGATTGCCGTCTCGGGACGGTCAACCATTGGGATCTCTGCGAGTATTGCACCGACAGCGATTATTGGTTCAGCTTCCGTATTGATTATTG
>CAZBYH010000043.1:0-10501 GCA_964496155.1 uncultured Methanoculleus sp. | reverse complement strand
CATCAAAAGTAAAAAAATTAGGCATGAGTGATTCACCTCTGCTGGTAACCTGCGGGCTTCCGTACACAAACGGTCACTGCCATATCGGGCACCTGCGTACCTATGTCCCTGCCGACTTCTATGTTCGCTATCTTCGCCATTCTGGAAAAGAGGTATTATTCATCTGCGGGTCTGACAATCACGGAACACCTATCGTCATCTCTGCCGACCAGAGCGGCAAGACTCCCCGTGAAATCTCAGAGATATACCATGACCACTTCGATTCTACATTTAAACGGATGAACGTCATTTTTGACCGGTTTGGCATGACAGATGACTCCACAAATCACCAGCGAACGCGGGAAATTGTACAGTCGCTCATCGACAATGGCCACGTCTATCAAAAAACAATAAACCAGAGTTACTGCCCAAAATGCAGCATGTTTCTTCCCGACAGGTATGTAGAAGGCATATGCCCACACTGCGGTGCGCATGCTCGCGGGGATGAATGTGATCAGGGATGTGGGAAACATCTTGAACCTGGCGAGATTACAAAACCCGTCTGCAAAGTATGTGGAGGAAAAGCTGAACTCAGAGAACAGGAGCATTACTTCTTCAGACTCGGTGACTTTAGCGAATTTTTGCATGATTATCTTCCGAATCTGGGCGGCACAACCAATGCACGGAATTATGCAATCGGCTGGCTCAGAGAAGGACTGCATGACTGGTGCATTACCCGAACGCTGAAATGGGGCGTGAAATTTCCTGGCAATGAAGATCTGGTTGTCTATGTCTGGGTTGATGCACCCATTGGATACATGGCATTTACTGAAGAATGGGCAAAAGAGAACAACGGCAACTGGGAACAATTCTGGCGGGGCAGTCAGCCAATTGTTCATTTTATCGGACAGGATATCATTTATCACCACTGTGTCTTCTGGCCGGCTATTCTGAAGGGTGCGGGGTATGCAACACCGAGCGCTGTGGTCGCAAGCGGCATGGTTAAAATCAATGAGAAGACCTTTTCCAAATCACGCGGCTATGTGGTCTGGACAAACGATGATTACCTGGATCAGGGACTTCCTGCAGATTATCTCAGGTATTATCTGCTTGCCTACACTTCACACACCAAAGAACTCAACTTCTCATGGAAGATATTCCAGGAACGAATAAATAACGAACTGGTAGACACCCTGGGTAATTTCCTGTATCGGACACTCCATTTTGCTGCCAACAAACTGGGAGGCATTCCTGACGGAAAACCTGATACAGAAATATGTGAGAGAATTCAGACAACAATCGACCGTGTCAATGCTGAAATGGAGCATTATGAGTTTAAAAATGCAATCGACGAGATGATGGCACTCGCCGGATTTGGCAACGCGTATATTCAGAATAATGCACCATGGAAATTAATTAAAGAAGATCGTCAGGCAGCAGAATTGGTCATTCTTAACTGCCTTCAGATTGCAAAAGCATGCACATTGCTCTTTGATTCACTCCTTCCGGAAGAGGCACAGAAGGCTTGGGAGATGCTGGGGTATACCGACCGTGTCGTATCACACGCTATTAGGGAAGCAACAGAAGGATTTGCACACAATAATCTTCCCAAACCCTCCATTCTGTTTGCAAAAATTGAAGACGAGACGTTGAACACACTCGAAGAGATTATGACAAAAAGGATTCAGGAAGCAGAAATGAACGAAAACAAAGAAATTCAAACAGACGAACGGATTAGTATCGATGAATTTGCACGGGTTGAACTGAAAGTTGCAAAGATTCTTTCCGCAGAAAAAATTGAGGGGTCAAAGAAATTGCTCAAAATCCAGGTAAGTCTGGGAGATGAAGAACGCCAGATAGTCAGTGGAATCGCCCCGTATTACACTCCTGAAGAACTGGTAGGAAAATCTGTTGTTGTGGTAACAAATCTGAAGAAAGCAAAACTCTTTGGTGTAGAAAGCGATGGCATGATTCTTGCGGCAGGGGATAATGCATCACTCCTGATCCCAGGCGATGATGTTGCACCCGGAACAAAAATCCTTTAATTTTTTGACCAAATAGACGCATCTTAATACCCTTTTTTACCTCCTGCCGTCCCTGATTACCATGATGTAAATCTGCCGTCAGGGGGGGGAAACACTCATTTTTTACCCCTTGACATATGAGAGAAACAACCAAATCAGAAACCTTTTTTAGACGCTGATAATGAAATTCAACCTCATTCACACAATGTCTGAAGATGCAAAAAAATGGAGAAAATACGAAACGGATCTGGAGGGATTCGAACCCTCGACATCCGGGTTAGAAGCCCGGCGCTATATCCTGGCTAAGCCACAGACCCAACAGATTCTGCGTTATAAGGTTGCTTTCATGGATGATAAAATGAATGGAAGTGAGATCACCCCGCACAATAATGCGACGGGCGAATAACTTCCGCGAGGGTGGGTTCTCCCCATCCAATGCCGTGTACGGACTTTGCCATCGCACTATTCAGGTATCGCACCTGAATCCGTGCAGACATCCGCTCCCGCTCTTCATAATAATTGGGGGACGCATACTCAATTAACCGTTTCATATTGATTGTGAGTGATACCACCTGCACAAGAATGCCACGATCTCCGGGAGAGAAATCATCCAGATCAACCGATGTTAAAAGCACCACATCACCAGGAGACACTACCGTCAGGGATATCAGATTATGTGCACTTTGCAGTTCCAATGTCCGTGGTTTCCCTCTCTTCAGTTCTTCAAGAATATGCGACCCAATGCCAGTGAGTGCAACACACTTAAGCGTATAGTCCATCTTAATCACCCATACATCGGAAGATTTTCCTTCTTCAGCGGTTGTTGTTCTGCTTGCTCAACCTGATCTGCCATCTGCTGCAGCGATGCCTCAATTTCCGTTGCCTGTTCAATCAGTGGGTCGATACTCACATTGAATTCATACATTTTATTGAGAACGGCCATTACGGATGCAGCCGCCCGGGGATCCGGAGCATTCACTGATTCTCCCAACAGTCCGATTGCGAGCAGACCGTTCACTTTACATTCGGTAAGGACAGCCCCCGCCATTCCGGTAATGCTTCCCATCGGCAGAATCTCTGTTTTGTCACTGATCATGTCAAGCCCTGTCTGGTCCGTTGCAACGCCAAAAACTCGTTTTTCAACGTCATTTGTGACAATCCCTGCCACCACGACCACTTCATGCACCGGAAACGCAGAGAGCCACCCAAGAATACCACTTCCCACCTCATAGCAGATCATGGGGTGAATGGGAACATCAGAAATAATCAGAATGTAACGATCTTTCTGATATATCCGCATCGGGGCATTGACAAGTCCGTCAACCATCATTGCAAGCGGGGGAAAATATTTGCTGGTGATATTCCCAATATGTTCAAACTCCAGTTCGTCTATCATATGGGAAAGTGCAATACTCCCGACAAGTCCACTCCCGGGAAACCCCAGCAGCACAACGAGATCATCCCCTTCCGGGTCACGGGATTTAATCCTTATGTCATCCATCTCTATCACCGTCCTCTATACCTCTACACTGGTAATGAGTTGATATAACTATAAAAAAGGATTTCGGAAAAGAGATACCATCACAGGCCCGATAATTCGCAAAGTCAAGACCAACAATCATAAGATCTGACGTCTATATATCTGGTATGCAGGAATATCCAATTAAACGGGGATACACCAAAGAGTTTGAGACACGAATGGTAGACGGTCTGACAGAATTCTTTGGTGAAACAGCAGAGGAAAATGAGGGCCGTTATCTCATAACGTATGGATCGTTCAAACGTTTTGAAGTCTATACCGGTGAGAAAGGAAAAACGCTGATTGTGGATTCAGAATCAGATATGTCGATTTTTGACCGGCTCAGTGAAGAGGAGGCAAATGAGGTCGTACTTGATACCAACAGGCGTTTCCGGCAATATCTGGAGCATGTAACCGGATATAACACCAAAGAACGAAAAAAGAATGCAGAAAAAGCTGCAAAAAAAGCTGCAGAAAAAACAGAATAATTTTTTTTGTTCCCTTCACTCAACAACAATGGCAGGTTTAAATGGGAGTGCTGCCCGGGCCTTGGGATGAGAACTCTCTTCAGCGTTGACAACTGAGACAGTGACATTAAATTCACGCTGCAGGAAATCCCGTACTCCATTAAATACCGTTAATTCATCCGGCTGGTTTGCAGCAATCGAAGACACCAGTTCAGGCGGGAAACGGTGTATCTGATTGGTGATCTGTTTTGCGGCATCGGTTGCCTCTTTCCCGCGGTTCCTCATATCATCATTCTTCATGATGTCACCCATCACTTTCTTGCGGTCAGAGGCAGAGGCGATGATACAAAAGATCTCCCACTTCCATTCAGGGGCGACGTAGAGGGTGATTGATTTGGTATCAATCTGAATCAGACGCATAATGGATTCAATGTCCTCCACGGTACGGGACAGCAGTTCTTCTGAGAGTTCAAGCCCGGTATTGACGAGAGAAGAGTCGGTTTGTGGCCAGGACGAAAATCCAACCGGTTCACCTGTTCCAACCATTGCCCAGAGCGCCTCACACGTATAGGGGATAAACGGCGAAAGCAGTCTGACCCAGACCGGTGCGATGGTATTGATAACCGCTGAACTGCGTACACCTTCCGGGAGACGGCGGCGATACCACTTCAGATCCGATTCAATGCTGAAGTATGCCTCCTGCAGTGCCTGACGGGTCTGGAAGGACTCAAGGGCACTTGTTGTCATCCCGATGTGCTTTTGCATCCGTGACAGCACCCAGGCATCAATGTCGTAGGTGTCCTCAGACTGAATGCCTTCGTTGATTGTAGCCCAGAACCGTTCTATCTGTTTACGGACAGAAGAAACCAGTTCATTCCTCCAGTCAAAGTCCTGCCATGGTTCGGCACTGCCAACAAGGAACATACGGACAGTGTCAGCACCAAATTCATCAAGAGCATCCTCAAGAAGAATCACATTTCCCTTAGACGATGACATCTTGGCTCCTTCCAAAAGACCCATTCCAAAGATGACCATACCCTTCGGCCGCAGTTCGGGGGGGAACAGGGCATCGTGGTGGAACAGCTGGAACGTCAGGTGGTTGGAGATGAGATCTTTAGCGGAGAAACGGAAGTCATAGGGATACCAATACAGGAACTCCTGTCTGAGGTCATCAAGAGTGGTCCGGGGAACACTTTGCGGGTCACCTTTGCCAAGGAAGATATAATCAAAGACATCCGGGGTGAGCAGTTCAGGTTCGATATTACGGATTTTATGGGCAATGGTATAATATGCCATATAGATGGTTGAATCAGACAGAGGCTCAACCAGCCAGTCTTTATCCCACGGCACCTTTGTACCCAGCCCTACTCTCCTTGTACATGCCCAGTCGTTGAGCCAGTCAATCGTACGGTTAAATTCTGCCCTCATTTCAGGAGGCACCAAAGTCATCGTGTCCAGGTCACCGTGAACAGCTTCCTTCCATTCCGGATCACTGTATTTCAGGAACCACTGGTCATGCAAAATCCTGACATAGACCCGTGTTCCACAGCGGCAGACAACATTCCTGTTGTCAAACTCGAACATCACGGCAGAACCATAACGTTCAAGCATCAGCTCAGATATCTCATTCCGTGCTTCTTTTACCGGTTTCCCACCATATTCGGGAAGCATTCGGCCTTTTGAATGTTCAGCATTATATACCTCCTGTGTCAGGACTTCCATCGCCGGATCATTCTGGTTGCTGATACCTGCCCGATCAACCGCATCCTGAGCAGGGCATCTGCCATATCCTGCAACCGTAATGAGGGGCACCGGAGTAATATTCAGATATTTTCCCTGCTGCTGAAGGTCGCGGAGGGCAATATAGTCAAAAGGTGCATGAGCGGGTACACTCATCACAATGCCTGTCGCCATATCAGAGTCGACAAAACCCGCCGGTAAAATCTGCACCGCCCCACTCAGAGGGTTGGACGCCGTCTGGTCAACGAGATCCGCACCGGAAATATCTCCATCGACGACTACTTCGTGATCCTGCAGACGGATTTTTTCAGTTGCCTCAGGGGAGAGTATCCATCGCTGGCCATCGACACGAACTTTCTGGTAAACAACATCAGGGTTCACCCAGAGGTTTGTCACCCCATAGGTCGTCTCAGGTCTGAGGGTGGCGCAGGGAATGATATACTCATTCCATGTGAACATCACAAGCACGTACTTGACAATCTCTGCATGTTCCCCTTCGAGGAGGTCATGGTCTCCGACAGGATTGTCGCATCCCATACAGTATTTTACCGGATGGGCACCCCGCACCACCCGATTTTGGTCATGCAGGTGAAGATACTGCCATTCAATAAATTTGGAATAGGTCGGATCAACGGTGGTAAACCGCCTTCTCCAGTCAATGGAAAGACCGCACCGGCTCATTACCCGCTCATATTCCCGGCTGAAATAATCAACAATCGCCATCGGATCGACAAACGAATCTAATGTCTCCGGGGGAACACGGTAGAGATCGGTGTAGAGCCTGATTGTCTTCTCATCTCGAGTCGCAATCCTCCGTGAGATACCGATAACAGGGGTGCCGGTAACGTGAAATGCCATTGGATAGAGCACCTGGCGCCCCTTCATTCTCCAGAACCGCCCGATCACATCAGGCACAATGTATGTTCTCCCATGGCCGATGTGCATTGCACCGGACGGATAGGGATATGCAACATTCAGATAGAATTTATCGCTCGTACCAGGGTCTGATTCAAACTGCGACCGCCAGATTTTCTTATATTTTTCTTCAAAGTTTTTCAGATCAAATGATTGCATTGTATTGCCCCACTTTTGAAAGATAATCCCTAAAATATTGTTTAAAAAATAAAGTTAGTTTCCAACCGGCTTAAGGCAGATTAACTCACCCTCCTTGTGCCGGCGTAGCATGTCCTGTGCAATTCCACTGGTCTTTGGTATGATAATTTCCCCGCTATCATTCACCGTTGCGGTGAAAAGGTATTCTTTGCCACCAAATACATCAACGATTCTTCCGCTGTTTTCCGGGGACTTCACAACGAGATTCTTTTTATCAACCGTAAGATCAATTGACCGCCCATGTGAAGCAAAACCTTCTTTCGATGGCATACCCTCCTCAGAAACTTCAGTATGTACTGGTCTGAATTCAGACAGCGGCTTAATATCAATACCAACACTCAGTTTATTGACGATACCTGCAACATTCTTTCCTCCCTTACCAATTGCAGCGGGCACATCCCGATCGTCGATATACACCACAGCCTTGTTGTCAGAAAGTATTTTTACTTCAATGGGTCCATCCGTAAAGCGCCCCAGTTCCTGCTTAATTTCACGCGCGGCAACCTTCCATGCGATATTTCCCTCTTCCTTAACACCTTCCTCTTTCTTTTCCGGAATGTTTTTTACCATCTCTGGTACAGAAGGTTGCTCTTTTTTCTGCGAAGGAACCGATGGCATTTCACGTATCTCTAAAGGCATAACAATTACCCGTCCTTCATAAGAGAATACCTCACACACGGCAGCACCATCCATACCACGCGAAAGTCTGATAACAGGACCATTATGGGAAATATCTTCCATTCCTGTTGGTTTCCCAACAATCAGACTCATCTCATACACGGATATGTTCGCTTTTTCATCAACAAATATCAGGGTATCAATTGAATTTGCCACGGAACTGAAATCAACCCTGTTAACAAACCGCTGCAGGGCATCAGAGGGTGTCTGAGCGTGGACGACACCAATGGTTCTGACTCCTGAAAGGCGCATATCCGCAAATGCCTGAAAGTCTTCCTCTCCACGGATTTCATCAAAAATCACATAATCCGGACGTATGAGAGTCAACACTTCCCCGGTTTTCTTCATGCTTCCTTCAAGTGCAGAAAACTGGGTAACTGAGTCAGGCACCTGAAGATCACGGGGATTTTCCATCGTGCATACCTGATGTCCGGACGTAAGGAGATAGGACGTTATATTCTGGGCCAGGGTAGTTTTTCCTGAGCCGGGGGGACCTGCAATAAGAATACCAGAGGATTTTTGACCCAGATGCGTTTTTATCTCAGCTGAAAGCAGACTTGGGTCATACTGTTTTCTGAGAACGGGCCTGAATGCGGTAATTTCCATTCCGTCCGAAAACGGACGCCGCACTATGGCAATTCTCATCGAGCCGATCTGGACTACCGTCACTCCTTTTCGTTCGACTTCAATAAATCCATCAGGATCGCGTTTGGCCCGTTCTAATATCTCCTGTGCCATCTGCCGAAGTTCATACTCAGAAAGCGGTGTTTCGCGAAGAACCACAATCTCTGAACTTTCGAGGGTTCCTTTCCGCGCGGTAGGTTTTACCCGTTCTTTCAGATGAACAGAGATCGTTGTCTCATCAAAAAACTGGTCCAGACTCAGTGGTGAAAATTCTCCAACCTGAGGTTTGAGATACAACACATCCAGACCTTTTGCCTTTGCAACCTCGGCCTGCACAATATCGCTGGTGATGAACTGAACATCTTCATATTCCAGTGCAACACTCCGAATAAGAGCATCGATCTCCCCACCACTCGCCATTTTTACCTGTTCAAGGCTGGGCCGCTTACCCACGTACTGCAGTTCAATTATTCCTTCACCTGCGAGATCTGATAGTCGCTGGAGTTCAATTAAACCACTAAATCCTATTTCCCTTCCCTGATTTGCCTGTGATTCAAGTTCAGCCACAACAGCTTCCGGTATTATTATTGTAGAACCGTTATATTCTCCCTCCCGTATCATGGAGGTGATGCGTCCGTCTATTACAACGCTTGTATCGGGTACTAATATCATAAAAATATCACCAGTCTAATATGATGTCATTCATCCTTTTTATCATATGCCTCATTCGGATCAACTATTCGCCGTGCAACTATCTGTCCACTGAGTTCACGGAAAAAACAAGTCTCGTATCCGGTATGGCAGGGTGCACCGGTCTGATGCACCATATACAGGAGGGTGTCCGCATCACAATCCACCCTTATGTGCTTTATTTTCTGAAAATGGCCCGATTCTTCACCTTTTTTCCAGATTTTATTTCTGCTGCGGGAAAAGTAATGTGCATACCCTGTTGACTGAGACAAAGAGAGGGCCAGAGCATTTGCATATGCAAGCATCAACACACGCCCGCTTGTTGCATCCTGTGCAATTACAGGAACAAGTCCTGATTCGTTGTAGTTAATCTCCATTAATCAGACAGCTCCGGATAGTATCTGTATAAATATAGTCACAATATCACCAATAAATATCGCGGTCAGGAAACCCGCACAGATCGGAAGAATAAAAGGAACGCCATACGAAATCCATACGGATCCCGCTTTTCGGTATAGTCTCAGCTCCTCTCTATACTCCCCGGGGTCTCGTTTAAAATCCCTTGTATAGAGCCTCCTCTCCCCCCGGATCATTCTGCGAATCGCTTCGGTAAAAGAAAGATAGCGGCGCGTGACGATGCCATCATCATCCTCAGTAAACTCTTCCATAACAAATCCGAATTCATCCTGAATCGTATTTCCATCAACGGGAAACCCTACAAACATATACCGGAGTGGCCCGTAATCCCTCCGGACACAATTAACGACGAATATACCCAGAGGTGTCACGAGGTTCAGAAGAACTGCATTAAGAATGACCGACAGAGGGAAAAATGCAATGATGGGGTAACCGGCATACGGTTCAACCGGAAAAAGCGGTATACACGCAGTTATGAATATCAGTGCCCATGCATCCGCACCTCCAAAAAGATGCAGATACGCTGAACCGAAATAATAACAAGCGCATAATATTGCTGAAAGGATTAAGAGACCTGAAGCAAACCGGACAGAATCACTAAATAATCCTATATATGTCAGCACTGCCATGGGAACGGCGATAAAAAGCATGGGATACCATGTTTTAAATGGAACCCTTCGCTCACGCAAGTCGAGCACTGACGCATACAGAAGAGTGAGAGCAATGGCTGTTGAAGAGAGAATAAGTGCGGGATATATCATAATCATAAGTTGTTTTGGCATCTCTTCACTTAATAATCATGATTGTAATCGTGATTGAACTGAATGCAGAAGTGACAGACATGGATGAATATCGTAAATTATTTATTATAAAAATGGATATTCTATTTCACCAATAAAAATAAAAAAAGAGAGAAAAGATGAATTAGATCAGAATTTGCTTTTGTTTTTTACTGGTTTTACAAGATTATCGGCCGACATTCAGAAGGCAACGACAAGGGAAATGAAAGACAAAAGCGATATTTTAAGTCGTATGCAAAAACTTGTTGATAAAGCACAGAGAATTCTTGAAGATGATAGTATTTGCATTGACGAGTTTGGAATGCTTCTAGATGAAACCTGGAAACTAAAGCGTGAAGTAAGTTCCAGTATCTCTTCATCTAGCATTGATACAATTTACAAAAAAGGAATTGACGCGGGTGCGCTTGGAGGAAAACTTTTGGGTGCTGGCGGAGGAGGTTTTATCCTGTT
>CAZBYH010000042.1:0-10523 GCA_964496155.1 uncultured Methanoculleus sp. | reverse complement strand
GAAAGCGCCTTGCCCAGTACCGGCGCGAAAAGAATCAGGAGACCGGATGGCTCACCTACAAATGGACACTCAGGCTGGACAATCTGGACGATGCCCTCACTCAGGATATGGAGGATGCCTTCGAGAAGTTGTCCGCACGCGAACAGTATGAAGACGAAAACGACTTTTATATCTGCAATACCTGCGGCGTCGTCTATACGTTCAATGACGCTTTTGCCATAGAATTCACCTGTCCTTGCGGGACGCATATGGAACATTTTGATAATGAACTTCTTCTCAATGCACTCAAAACCCGCGTTGCTGCTATGAGAGTAACACTCGGCAAAGTCTGATGCTTCCATCAGAAGACCCATTTTTATTTCTCAACCGGGCTGGTTGCCCGGATAATGTGATTGCTCATTGTCATGTGGTGCATGATCTTGCCTGCCAATATGCAACCACACGGAAGGTGGACCGAAAGCTGGTCTCATGGGGCGCGGCCCTGCATGATATTGGCAGATCACAGACTCATTCCCTCGCCCACGCCCAGATAGGAGCAGACATCTGCCGTGCATACGGCCTGCCCGAAGAGGTGGCACGCATCGTTGAGCGCCACATCGGCGCGGGTATGACTGCAGAGGAATGTGGGGCTGAAGGCCTGAAACCAATTGACTGTATCCCGGAAACACCTGAAGAGAAGATTGTGGCCCATGCAGACAACCTCGTCAGGGGCGTTATCGTTATTTCCCTGGAAGAACGGTTGGATATTGCCACAAACACGCTCCCGGAGACCATCGTTAGGCGCATCGCTGCCCTTGCCGATGAAGTCAAGCATCTCTGAAGAGTCCGGCTGAACGTAACTGCCCCCCGGGTTTTGTTATTTTCGTAAAACTGTGCCGAAGAGAACCATCTGTGGTTCAGGCAAACGCCGGATGCGAATATCTTTTTTGTTCACAACGGTATCATTCACGCGTTAAATTGCTGATTTTGATTCATACGCCCGGTACAGGCAAATGAACAAAAATCAAATCAAATTGAACCGGATACCTGTAGAAAACGCCAGACCGGTGAAAAAAGTATCAAATATTTGAATTATTCAAGAATGAGTTTTCTGACATGCGGAAGGGCACGCAGGGTCTCATAGACAACCGCCGGAAGTGTCTCATCCACCACGATGACAAGCTTTGGATCTTCGGACAGGTGTGAGTCGGTGACAAAGATCTGACGTATAGCAATGTCATTATCCACAAGAACCTTCACGGTTTCACCCACCACCCCTTTCTGTGCTGCATCATCCGGCATGACCGTGATCACGGTGAGGCCAAGAGACTCTGCAATACGGCTGACGTCAGGCGTGGCCCGAAGGTTAAGGAATATTTCAGAGATGTCAGGGAGAGATAAGATTCGCTTCACGGTGGCGTCGACGACACGACGGTCAGTGCCAATCTCCTTTGAGAGATGGGTTGCGGGAATTTCTATGCCGTTAACCGTGACACGACCCCGCACATTGATGCCAAGACCGTTTTCCAGAAGGAATCGTACGACCTGCGCCTGAGAAGGTGAATCACTGAATGCATTCAGTATCTTTGCCCACATTATGATAGCATTCAACCTGATTCTTAAAAATACCACTCATCTTTATCGAAAGAGGGCGGGGAATCTATATCCAGCATAAAATATGCAAATCAAATGAAAACATATATTTCCCCATACAACTTTCTATATAGAGTAACATGGCGCAGTCGCCTGAACCCCCGAAAAGGGACGTTCAGCTGGTCTTGAAGTCATGGAACGGGTCAAGGTTATTTCCCATAATTCTGTGCGGGGGTTGCCGAGCCAGGTCAAAGGCGCTAGGTTGAGGGCCTAGTCTCGCAGGAGTCCGAGCGTTCGAATCGCTCCTCCCGCATTTATTCATTTTTTCAGGTTTCGTATTTCATCATTAGCTCTTCTGAAATAGAGATAATCTTTCAGAACGGCGTGTGAATGCTCATTTCTGTCTTTTTTGATATATTACCGTACGAGCGAGAATGTATCTTCCTTATGCTAAACTCTGACCATCATTTCAGTCCGGCGCAATATACCCACAAGGGGAAAATCCTGAACCTTGTTTATCCTTCTGCATGACCGTTTCATATACCGGGGAGAATACTCAAAAAAAAAACATTCCCTTGCTCCGTTCGTGTTCTTGAACGTGTTAAAAAGGATTGGAATACCAAAATCCTAACGGTGAGAAAAAAAGTC
This sequence comes from uncultured Methanoculleus sp., assembly GCA_964496155.1. Lineage (GTDB taxonomy): Archaea > Halobacteriota > Methanomicrobia > Methanomicrobiales > Methanomicrobiaceae > Methanogenium. The sequence continues at coordinate 8,303 of CAZBYH010000042.1, read as the reverse complement.
TAAAAGAAATGAATGAGAAGAACCACTCACCGAACCGGTTCATTACACCATTAAAACTGCATGCATCTGCCGATTACTCGTCAAACCGATAGTTCGCTTCCGGAACCCCTATCTCAAAGCGGGCCCCAACACCTTCCTGGCCGGTCTCACGGATGGTTATACCGGTGATGGAGAGAATTTCCTGCACCAGGAAAAGCCCATATCCAGTATTTTTGCCAGTCTTCTGCAAGAAAATCTTCTCTTTCATATTCTCCGCGACACCACACCCGTTATCTTCAACGATCAGAATTCCCTTATCACCATCAGTACGGAATGAAAATCGCATCGAGGTCACGGTTTCCCCGTGACGAACAGCATTGTCAAAGAGATTGAAGACAGCCCGTTTCAGAAGGGGGTCAGCGAATATCTCAAGATTGCCTGTTGTTACCTCTGTTGTTATATGACGGAACCCGGTGCCTTCTGCCACTTCCGTCACAAGTGTTGCGATATTCATCCATTTTGCCGTCTTTGCACCCAGTAGTTCATACTCCCGTGTGAAGGATATCTGACCCTCCATCGTTGCAATCACATCATCCATTACCCTCAGGGGAGTCTGTGCTTCCTGATCATCGCCCATCTTTTCCCTGAGCAGGGTGGAGATCATCATGAGAACCTGTATCTGATTGAGAATATCATGGCGGGTAATGCCTGAGAGCAGACCCAGTTTTGTATTTGCATTTCTGAGTGCACTCTGTGCGTCCTGTGTCCGTTTCAATTCGCAATCCAGCTCACCAGATGTCTGTTTAAGCCTCATAATTTCAGACTTCAGGCGCCCGACAAGGATATTTACACTTCGTCGGAGGGATTCTGTTTCCGATGACTGCGCCTCACGTATCGGGTGATCCAGATGACCGTCCGCGATATAGTCAATATCCGATATAATCGCCTTTAGCGGGCGTACCAGGAAACGGGATATATAATATGCAACAAATATTCCAACCCCCACACTCAGGAGACAAAGAACGACCACACTCAGGAGCAGAAGATTCATTGATTCGCGAAGGGGCAGTGTCGAAACAACGATCTCACCAACAAGATTCATCTGGGACGATGAGGGATATCCTTCGTTATCCAGGTCAATATAGAGATAGCGGGTGACGGTCTCATTCGGCAGGTCTTTGATATCAAACCCCGTGCGGTCAGCGTAAACCTGCTTCACACGCATAAGCGTCTCTCCTTGTGCAGATGCACCATGACCGGATATCCGGCGATAGGTGATATCAAAGATGGAAATCTCGTGAAGGGAGGAATCATGCTCCATCAGCATAGCAGGGATGGCAGTGTAGGGAAAATCCTTGCGCCCTTCAATAAAAGAGTCCGACGTGAAACTCAGTTCCAGCAGATACCGGTGATCAGGAGTGGGCATATACACGAATTTTTTCCCACACGAAGGATCGGAAAGACTCGCGCATACCCTGTCTGCGGAAAAATTATTCCCTTCACGGATTGCGGTGATTGCAGAATAGAAATCGGGAACGGTCTTGAAATCAAAACCCCTGTCTGGCTCAAATGTGGTATATTCAATAACACCGGCTTCATTGATGACGTAGAGATCAATATCCCAGTCAGAAGAACGAATCATCTCAGCTTTCAGGCGTTCAAGATCTATTGCGGACGGATCCCCACCGGACCGGTCATATGCATCAAGAAATGGGTTGAATGCATCCTTTAGCTGCTGGTCATACGCCTTTTCATAGAGGATGAGCCCTTTGTCAGCGAGAACAGCAGATTGGGTGACTGATATTGCTGTTTGATCCATCTTCTCATCAAACTGTGCGATGATACTGTTTTCTATTGAAGTGAAGAGGATTACCGAAACGGCAACTGTCAGAATGATAAATACCAGAAAGATGACCAGACCTAAACTCGTCTGAAGGGAACGGTGCTGCCGATCATCTTTTTTCATATCACACCTTCAAATTTGGTGGCTTTTAATATATCGTTTGCGATATACTCACCGAAAACCATAATCCCTTCGAAATCTGCATATTTGAGTGCATATAATCATCTGTGCCCGGCAAAAGGGCCTTCTTCGTTCACTGCCGATGGCACGCCAATCCGAATCTTCTTTGTACTGCAGGTCAAAAAATCATGGTATGAAAAGTCCCTTCCATGTGATGCTGATACCGACCCTTGGCTGTCCGTCAAAATGTCACTACTGCTGGAGTTCAGACGAGGACTCGCCGATGATGAGCATGGAGACCATCCGGGAAGTGGCAAAATGGCTCAAAGATTTTGACGACCGGCAGGTGACTATTACATTCCATGGCGGCGAACCACTCCTCGCAGGGCCAAAATTCTACCGTGAAACACTCCCCCTGCTCTCTGAAGAGCTTGCACACCTGAAACCGGCGTTTGCCATCCAGACAAATCTCTGGCGGATGACTCCTGAACTCGCACAGATTTTTGCCGCATACCAGGTACCCATCGGCTCATCCATCGACGGGCCAAAAGAAATAAATGATATTCAGCGGGGAACGGGATACTTTGACAAGACCATGCACGGTTACAAGATTGCACGGGAAAATGGGCTTTTTGTCCGGTTCATCTGCACCTTTACCCGACAGTCCGTTGACCACCGCGAGGAGATCTTTAATTTCTTTATGGAGAACGGATTTGCGCTCAAACTGCACCCCGCACTTCCGTCACTCCGGGGCGATAATCCGGAGAAATGGGCACTGGCACCCGAAAAATATGGGGACTTGCTCATGTATCTTCTCGATAAATATCTGGAAAATCTGGATACCGCAGAGATCATGAATATAAACGACCTGTTAAAGTCTGTCTTTACACGAACAGGGAATGTCTGCACCTTCAACGATTGCATGGGAAACACCTTTGCCATCGGCCCTGATGGCAGCATCTACCCCTGCTACCGGTTTGTGGGCATGCCGGAATGGGTGATGGGCACGGTCTATGACCATCCGACAAAAGCAGATCTGGCAGAGTCCCGTGCATGGAAACTGATGCATGCATTCAAAGACTTCGTAGATGAACACTGCAAAGAGTGCCCCCACATCAGATACTGCCGCGGAGGCTGTCCATATAATGCCATCACCCCGACCGGGGGCAGAGTGGAGGCAGTGGATCCCCACTGCCCGGCATACAAGCAGATCTTTGATGAACTCAATGAGCGGCTCAATAAGGAGCTCTACGGATCAGCGCCGACAGATATGGGGATGGGCGGCGCCCGGAAAAGACAACGGAAGGGAAAGGCGGGCATCATGGACTTAATGCAGAAAATGGTATCAGAATAAGTGTCATTCTATTTTTATTCTCTCCGCACCACCTGAGAACGCCATATCCATCCCTGTAATGCAGTTCCGCCTCCCAGACAGGAAACCCCAATCACTCATTTCCCGCTGTTTACAAACGATATGGTTCCTCAATCTCATACCGGTTCAACCCACACCGAACATTTCTGACAAGGGAACATCCCGTACGTCTCTCTGCGATATCGGCGGAAATAGTTTACTAAACTTAATTAACATACCGAAGAAGTTTCGGTGAAGCTTTAAAAGAGCAGATCGGAGTATACTGCCTGAACAATATGACGACGAGGAACATGCAAAAAAACACAGAGGTACTATTCATCCGGCTGATGATGGCCCTCGTTCTATTCTGCAGTGCGACAGGCATCGCTGCTGCAGAGACCGATATGGAAACATGGACGCTTACCCTCATCGGGTGCGGGACACAGACCATTACCGCAGAGGAATTTTCCGGGATGAAGGCTGACATCGGCATTACATTCACCGATAAAGATGGCACCGTGTATACTGGTGTGCCTCTCACGCACCTCATCGGTACCATCGATGATGCCGACCCACAGCGTTTTAACTCCACCCGTGCGGACCTTGGCTACAGCATTATCATCCGGGCATCTGACTGGCACGACAGAATTTTTTCATCAGCAGACCTGACCGAAACAGGATTCTGTGTAGCAGACTCGGTGAACGGCGGGCCCCTTCCGAAACAGCACGGTGACATCAAGATTGCTCCGCTCATTCTGGTGGGAGACGACGTCCCTGAGGGCATGCGCATCGGGAACATCATGGACATCACCCTCGAGGGTGCTGCAATCTCCGGTAAAGAAGAAGTGCCAGTAACGGTAACCATTCTCCGGTATGACGAATATGGCGGCACAATTCTCAATGCCACCACCACAGACTGCCGGTGGATGAAAACACACCTCCCCGTTCAGGGCGATGGAGTGACTACATACCATTTCCAGGGCCCGACATTTGATACAACGGATCTCTGGAATCCCGCTGAGGATAAAAATATCGAGAAAGTAGAGGAGGCACCGATGGGTACTGCTATCAGCGACCTCTGTGACATCGTGGGCGGCATGCAGGCAGGGGACGAACTGCGGATGACTTCCACAGACGGCTATGTCGTTGAACTAATGTACGAAAACATCTACACCCCAAAAGAAAAACAGGGCACCGCCATTCTTGCTTGGCAGACCAAAAAAGAGGGATTTGCCCCGGAATACACCGGGGCCCCAGCTCTGTTCTTCCTCTCAGATGACCATGTATTCGGCAACCAGGATATGAAAGAGTGCACGGACCCCGGATACTGGCGCTATTATTGGTGTGCCGGGACGGAATACCCCTCTGTCGCCGGGCTTGCCGTCCGGAATGTGGAAAAACTGGAGATATATCCACGCCCGGAGGCTGACTGGGACCTGAATCTCTCCGGATATTTGAATTCGCCCATCACAAATAAGGAGTTTGAGCAGGGCGTCAGTTGTGGTGCCCGTGCAGGGGAACATGTCATGACATACACGGATAGTGACGGACACGTCTGGAGCGGCATGCCGCTTTACCGGGTAGTCGGATGGGTAGATGACGACTGCCAGCATGACGAAAACCTCGTCGACAACAAGGCATACAATATGACCCTTGCAGGAATGAATGCCTACACGGTCATCCTTGAGAATGCAGACGGCGATACCGTCACTTTCACCTCCCGTGAGATCATGAAACGCACAGATTTCATCCTGGCAAATCAGGTAGATGGTCACACCCACAGCCCTGATGGCAGCACATGGCCGCTTGCACTGCGGGGCGAGGCAGTCACCCCGGATAAAGAGATTGCAGGCATAACACAGATCACCCTTGACTTTGGAAACGGACCATCAGGCACAGGAACCTCTGATGCCACCCAGGCACCCTTCCCGTGGATCGCTGCATTGGCAGGTGCTGCCCTTACCGGATATATCCTGAGCAGGAAAGAATAATCTCAGACACCCTTAATTCCATTTTTCAGACTGAGTGGGGAAGAGGCCCTTCGCGGTGAAGAACATTCCCTGAGAGAGATGAAAGTGTCCCGCATTTTAAAAACAGAAGCCAGAATTAGAAAATCTCATCATCGTCCATCTCTTCTGCCAGACGAAGGGTAAACCGGATGGAAAGCCCTTTTTCAGGGCGCCCGGGTATCCGATCACCGGGAGTTATTTTCCCTCCATATCTCCGGATCAAAAGACGGGTGATATGCAGGCCAAGGCCTCGCCCTCCCCGTTCGGTGGTGTATTCCTGAAAGAGTGAAAAGAGCTGCACCTTTTTTTCATCAGAGAGACCCAGCCCATCATCCTCAACGAAGACTGTCACCTCATGATCCGTCTCTTCACTGCTGATCCAGATGTGCACATCCGGCCCGCCGTGTCTGATGCTGTTTCGGATAAGATTGGTAAAGACAACAGAAAGAAGACTGTCCGCCCAGACCGTACATCCGGTCCGCATAAAGGAGATCCCCGCCTCCGGGTACTGGGATATTTCTGCACTGATGAGTGCATCCAGATTAATGGGGATCTTCTCAGTCTTTTCATCGGTTATTCTCCGAATGGTCGTTACATTGTTGAGGATATCCGTGATATGATCGGTATGCCACTGAATTTTTGCAATGTACTTATTGTCATCCTCACCGGCAGCGTCCTTCAGACGCCGGGAATACCCAAGAACAGCAACGTTTGCATTCTTAATGTCATGAAGCATGATATCCAGATAGAGACTTGCGTCACTATAGGAATCCTCCAGACGATCCTGCAGGATGCCCCGCAGAATTGTGCCTCCGATTTTATTCCCGATCATCTCCAGCGTCTTTTTCTCAAAGAGTGAGAAGGAATGGCGCGAACGGCTTCCGATATAAAGCGCACCGACAACAACGGCGTCAGATATCAGCGGAATGCCAGCATATGAAAGCGCGTCAATCTCTTCTAACACCTTTGAATCAATCGGTCCGGGTGGATGATTCGGCAGATTCTCCACATAGTGTTGCTGCATCGCAAAAAAAACCAGATTAAACGGATAGTCCAGTACATTCTGACGCAATTTTGCCTCGACAATCCGTTCGGGAATACCAGACGATGCGATGATTGTTGCCCATTTCGCATCGGTGTCCCGGAGATAGATCCAGCCAAGGTCAAATTTCATCTTATCGAGAACCGTATTGAGAATCTCTTCCAGCATCTCGTCAAGGGTATCGGCGGAGTTTGCAACTTTCATGACCTCGTTAATCATTGAAAGTTGACTGTTTCGGCTCAGGAGTTCTGACTCTGCATGCTTCCTGGGGGTAATGTCACGGAAAACAATCAGAAGATTACGGAAAGCATCCTGTGATGGGGCAAACATAATCTCCATATCAACACATTGCGTTTTGCTGGTGCAAAGTTGATCCTCAACCATTCGGGGTTCGGGTGGTGACGACTCGTCATACAACGACAGAGGTTCTACCAGTTCGAAAAAATTGTTGTGCACCAGACGAACCCGGGGAAGACTATCCTTTGGGAACGCATCTTTTCCCAGCAGCTGGTGTGCCGCCGTATTTGAATATCTGCACACACCAGCGGAGAGAACAATCACTGCATGAGGGTAGTTCTCAAATATTTCAAACGGGATACTCGCATCGTCACATACAGGGTGAACTGTCTTATCCTCATCCGGAGATCCTGGTGACGAACGGACAGGAAATCCGGGGTAAATGGTAGCAGCCACGAGAGTTGAACCCGGAATTTCTGCAACAGAGATGAGAGACGGGAGACCTGTCCCCAGAGAGCCCGTCACCGAAGCACGGATGAAAGTTCCCGGCCGGAATAGATCGCAAAACCCTCCTGCTGCACCCAAGCCATCTCCCTGCGGATCGCAGGGAGAGATTATGGCACGGATATCGAAAGATGGTGAAAAAAAATCATCAGGATACTGGTAAATGCGGCAGAATGCCGTATTTACAAAGGTAATGTTCCCAGTTTCCTCTAATAAAATGACAGGAATTTCAGAATGACGGGCATATTCATAGTAATCATGAATATCCATATCAGTATGTTCCGATTGGAATGACAGGGGGGCCTCATTCTCTGATGAATTATTCGGCATGGATGGCAGCACACGGCGCACTGTGTAACTAATAAATTGTAGATTTAAAAGCAATTGAAAGTATGGATTTATTTATCCATAGCTATTCTCAATTCAACAGATATATCGCACCATTTAATAGCGTGGCAAATGTGACCCATGCGAGATACGGGATAAAGAGATACCCTGCTGTTTTATTAAGCCGGTAGAAACTTACCGTCACCGCAAGGATGAACACCCAGAGTATGATGATTTCAATGAGACCTAAGAACGGACTTTGGAGAGTGAAGAACAGATATGACCAGAGAATATTAAGGACCAGCTGAGAAAAGAAGAGCGCCAGAGCAATCCGTACTTCGGTGCGCCTGGTTCCTTCCATGAGGATGAGATACAGAGCGATACCCATCAGAATAAAAATGAGTGTCCATGCAATAGGAAATGCCAGATTCGGCGGGACAAACCATGGTTTTACTAAAACATCCACATACCACGACCCTGGCCCTGTTGCGGTAAAAAACGAGCCAATAATCCCTGCGAGATTTGCCAGAACCACACACCCCATGAGGAGCAGGGGGTTTCGGATCGGTAATTTTTGCCGTAACATGCTTTTTTCCTGTACCATAACAGGGGAATGGACGAAATAGGAGATATACTTTTACTGGATTTACCGCAATGCCAAAGATGTTATCTGCACTCGATAAATCACTATACACAGATAAAGGACCCTATAAATATGGCAGATATCATGACGGAAACACCACCGGAATACATCCTCTTTGATATGGACAATACGCTTTATGACTTCCATTTTGCCAAAATGAAGTCGTGTGAAGCGGTGGCAAAGTTCGTCGACAGCGGCGACGGGGATGAGCTCTTCCGTTATTTTATGAGCGGAAGCCATGGGTTTGA
>CAZBYH010000041.1:9202-10579 GCA_964496155.1 uncultured Methanoculleus sp. | reverse complement strand
ATTTAGCCTGGTGTGACTTACTAATCCAAAAAATTGCCACCGAGTGCCAGCATTATTCGCCGGTCTCGTCCGGAATAAAAGGTCATGCTGGCAGAAATATCATTGAGCTGAACAGCATCGCCGTGATAAACAGATAATAGAACGTCGTAAAGACCGCAACCGGGACGAATACGGCGAGAACGGCCCCAAGCTTTGATATGCCGTGGAATTCGTGAAGGCCAAAGACCTGAATGGCCATTCCCCAGGAGGGGGCGATGAATGCTCCGATGATGGTCCAGCCAATAAGGAGCATCGGCGTCATCGAGTAGCATACCGCCCGGACGGTCTCCAGATATCCGCCGGTTCCCTTGAAGAAGAGAACGAAGATATGGCTGATGGCGGCACTGATGAACAGTGAGACGACGCCTCCCACGAGAGAGAAGAGAAATACTCCCGATATAATGAAAGCGAAAGCGGCATTAGGGATGCCTATTTCCGGGCCGAATAGTGTAAGACCGGCGGCAATCACAACCGTAAGGAGCGCCGAGAAAGCAAAGAGGAGTATGAGAAATGAGACAAAGGCGTCTTTGAAGGAATCGTTTTTGTACTCGCCAAATTCCTGATCAAAGGAAAAAAGGCAGGCCCGGATCCGACCGCCAAACGATAAAGTCATACCTATCTCTGCATTGAATGCAGTGATATTTCTTGTGATGGATGGGCGGTTTTCCCTGCGAAACCTTCATCTTCCTGTGTTTCGTTAAGGGAACATATTGAGTATAGAGGTTTTGTGAATGAATGTTCTCATAATTTATGCCCATCCGTATCCTGCATCGTTTAATGCAGCCATGAAGGATCAGGCGGTATCGGTCCTGCAGGATATGGGTCATATGGTGAAGGTATCAGATCTGTATGGAATGAAGTTCAAGGCGGTGCTTGATCAGGATGACTTTCCCCAGCCCTGTAACCGGGATTCTTTCTCGATTCCGGGGGAACAGATGGCGGGGGTCCGAAACGCTACACTGGCATCTGATATCCATACGGAGATGAAAAAGGTTGAATGGGCAGATCTGTTGATCTTCCAGTTTCCCATCTGGTGGAGTTCTACGCCTGCCATCCTGAAGGGCTGGATTGACCGGGTCTTTGCACAGGGGTTTGTGGTGAATCTGGCGGAGGGGAAACTCTATCGGGAAGGCCTCTTAGCCGGTAAAAAGGCACTGATATCAACAACAGCCGGGTCACCACCGGAATTCTACACGGAAGACGGGCTGCATGGTGACATCAACCATCATCTGATGAGCCTCTGGCACAATACGTTTGAGTTCTGCGGCATGGAGGTGGTGCCGACCTTTTATGTGTTTAATGCGGGTGTGATGGACAATCTGCAGGTCAGTGCGGAAC
>CAZBYH010000041.1:0-9102 GCA_964496155.1 uncultured Methanoculleus sp. | reverse complement strand
CCCGTATTTTTCCCTTCGTCCCATGAAGTCCGGGGCTGCCGGGCAAGGCTATGGTTGCCGGAAACACAACAATCAAGAGAATGACCCTGTCGTCAAAAGACCGGTACATGTCGGGGTATAGGACCTGTTCTGCGATATGGGCTTTTTTCCCCTCTGATTCTGGCACGATATTACTGATGTCTCTGCATCTGTTCCACCCATCTATGCAGGCCGAACAGCGTTTCCTCATTCGTATAGTCCGGTGATACCGGATAGTGTGATGTGGCCGGATTTTTTGGAAAAGAGCCGGTCAAGAGTGACAAGCACACCGTCCTCAACCTCTTCTGCGAGAAGACCGAACAGGAGGCGGTCATGGTAGTCCCCCCTCACATGCCAGTATTTTCTCTGCCACCCCTCGGCGACAAACCCCCCCTTCTCGAGCACCCGCACAGAGGCCCGGTTTTCTGCGGCAGTATCGGCGTTCAGGCGGTAGGCGCCTGCAATGCGGAAGGCAAACCAGACGAGAAAGGTGACCGCCTCCGAACCGATGCCCCTATTCCAGAAGGGGTAGTCGATCTGGTATGAGACACAGTATGCTCCGGGAGATAAATCCTCTGCGGTGAGGGCGCACTGACCGATGAAGGCTCCGGTTTCTCTGTTCCGAATAGTGAAGACAAAGTGGCGTGGCAATCTCTTTTCAGTGAGTGCCAGGGTGTTCTCATCCACAAAGGGGAGGTAATAGGCGTGGGTGACTTCCGGTGTGTTCGGGCCAAAGAAGAGCAAGCTGCAGACCGTCTCCTTTGTAAGCATCTCTGATATTGGAGCAAGGTCTTCGAATGTGATATATGAGAAGGTGAGGGTGGGCGACATCCAGCTGGTCTGCATTAATGGCTAATGTGTACACGGGGATGAAGAAAAAGGGTTTGGTGGTTTTTTCTTCATGGTGAATGAGGCGTTTTTGCCTCAGAGAAATGCTCCTCCCTGATACCCCTCTTCATCGCTGATGGCTCAAATCACACTTTCCTGCATCTTATCCGGAGTTTCTCGTTCCCCGTTCATTTGCCATTTATTATCCCTTCCTTCAGCTCCTTCCTCACCTTCTGCCCCCATTTCACGGCAATTAACCCGGATACCAGTGTCTGGACAATTGCATAGACAATGATGATCAGGAATGCCTCTCCATAGCCTGCGAGGGCACTTGCCCCCACGAGGAGTGAGACGCCAAGATTCCTGTTGGCAGAGCTGGTGGCAATCATCTGCCGGTTATATTTCTCCGGGCCGCCCAGGAGATAGCCGACGACCATTGAGAATGCCACCAGAATGAAGACGGCCGCCGTTGCGGCGATGCCCACGCTGTAAAACGAATCGATGAACCTGACTTCGCCTGTCACCTGCACCCAGATGAAGATGATGCCGAAGATGACGATTGTGAGATTGGAGAAGACAAACACCGGCTTCCGTATCTTGTTTGCACAGGCCCGGAAGCGGGAGTTGATGGTCATTCCTGCGGCCATGGGCAGAAAAATGAGGGTGACGAGGGTGGTCATCACCGAGACAAAGTCAATCTGCTCCGTGATGGCCCCCGGGAGGATGAGAGTGAGGGTAACGGGGGTAGTGAATATTGCAAGCACACTCAAAAAGAACATAATACTGATGGCAAGTGAGACATTACCCCTGGAAAATTCTGCAAGTTTCGGGCCGATGGTCGAACCCGGGGAACAGGCGATGATCAGGAGGCCTGCTGCGACCCCGATCTCCATGGGAAGAATCCGTACTACTACGATGCCTGCCAGAGGAATGAGGATGAGATTGATGAAAATGTGCGACAAGAAGTTATGTTTAGGATTGCTTGAAAGCTGTCCCTTCCGTTTGGGATATCCCTATCCAAGCGTGCGTTACTGGTAACAGTTTCGTGCGAAGCCTTGGAGACAACGTGGAACAAGCAGGAACCTGCCCTGCCCTATCTGCCAGGGAAAGGATGACATGGAGAAGCAAACGCTGAATCACAGAAAGAATCGTAACAATCTACGAGCGAAAACAGGTTGAATACGCTTGACCAAAAGGTATGAAGTCAGGTTATGTTGGCTATTTTCACGACATAACAAACGGACGAATGACTTCCGGTTTAGATGTGGCTCCTAAATCATCCGAATTATCTTGAACATAGAACTTGGTAAGCCGCAAATGTTCCTGAGAAGGTAAGAACTTCGTGAGAAGAATTGATGACATTGGCGGTAAAGGACTTGGTAAAACGCGAATGCCCACCTGTAATGGGTGTGGATAGGGGTTATGCCCTGACCTGAAAGGGTGCAGACTTACCGAGGGTGTTTTACGGCAAAGAAGGGAGGCAAATTTATGAAAGTACGAAATTCAATTACGCGTAATAGCGAGAGTCGTACAAACAACGTAGAAACAGTTCCATGGGATGATATCGACTGGAACGAAGTCTACAAACATGTGAATAGACTGCAAACCCGGATTGCAAAGGCGACACAAGAAAAGAAATGGCAATTAGTAAAAAGATTCCAGTACCTACTAACTCACTCGTACTATGCTAAATTATTGGCAATAAGAACGGTGACAAAAAACCATGGTTCACGCACACCTGGTGTGGACGGTGAACTATGGAATACCCCAAAATCTAAACTCCAGGCAGCAAAATCCCTGAGTGACAAACGGTACAAAGCAAAACCACTTCGACGAATTTATATCCCGAAACCCGGAAAGACGACAAAACGTCCAATTTCTATCCCATCGATGTACGACCGAGCGATGCAGGCGTTATACAATTTAGGTTTACAACCGATTGCAGAAACACTTGCAGATAAACGCTCATTTGGATTCCGATTGTATCGGAGTGCACAGGATGCAATACAATATGCATTCCTATGCCTTCGACATAAAACCTCCTCCGAATGGATACTTGAAGGTGATATAGCGGGCTGTTTTGATAATATTTCCCATGAGTGGCTTTGTGAGACTGTCCCTATGGATACCTCTATTCTCAGGCAATTTCTAAAATCAGGCTATATTTATGAAGATAAACTATTCCCAACCGACAGAGGCACACCCCAGGGCGGCCAGATTTCTCCCACCCTTGCAAATATGACTCTGGATGGTATGGAATCACTCATCATGGATGCGTACCCTAAAATGAAAGTTCATTTTGTCAGGTATGCAGATGATTTCCTTGTCACATGCCCGACGAAAGAAATTGCCGAAGAAATCAAGGAAATGATCAGTATTTTCCTTAAAACAAGAGGTCTCCTTCTTTCTGATACCAAGACAGCTATCACCCATATTAATGATGGTGTGAAATTTCTTGGCTTCAATATCAGGAAATATCAGGGCATACTTAAAATTAAGCCCTCTAAAGAATCTATCTCAAGGATTGTTGACAAAACACGTGGGATAATTCTGAAAGCAAGAGCGTGGAAACAGGAAGAACTCATCCAAGCGCTTAATCCTGTCATCACGGGATGGACAAATTACTTCAGAAGCGTGGTTGCTTCTGAGACGTTTTCTTATTTGGATAATGTGCTTTGGAACCAGCTCTGGAAATGGGGTAAACACCGACATGCCAATAAAGGGCATAAATGGGTTGCACGGAAATATTGGCATAGAGAAGGTAACAGGAACTGGGACTTTTCATCAGGAAAACAGAGGCTAAGAAATTTTACCGATACAAAAATAAGAAGGTACCTCATGGCAAAGCTAGATGCAAATCCGTACCTTGACAGAAAATACTTCTTATGGAGAATTGGTAAACTGAACTCTTATTCTGACATTCAACTAAAACTGACTTTTTTCTCGTGGAACCGCCCGATTCAAGGGTTGTGAAATGCGCGAGCTGTATGCGTTGAAAGACGCACGTACAGTTCCTGGAAGGGGGGGAGATGATAACATCTCCTTCCTATTCGACGGCAACCACTATCAGACGGCGATGCCGTAGGGGTGCTACAATCTCATGCATCGTCAGGCCAAGTCCCATAGAGAACATCGTTGCCACCAGGAAGAGGTATATGGAGAGTTCAAGAGGCAGGGTAAGGCCTATGGTCGGAAGCATCTTCACAAAAATAGGCAGTCTTCCCTATAATTTCTGCCGTTTACGGTCTTTTGAAAAAAATGGTATGAAATTAAGTTCTATCTGAAAAAACAGCCTAATCCAATCTGAGTGGATGGGTTAATGCCCATTGATAACAATATAACGTCATGAAAAAGCAGCACGGTATGTACCTGGCATACATATTTCAGACATTCATCGGTTTGAACTGTATCTATGCCTTTGTAACCGGAAATCTTGCAGGATTTTTTTCGGCACTCATCATGTTTGTCGCAACCATGATCCCCTTCTTCGTTGCCTATCGGATGAATATTAGTTTTCCATGGTTTGTTTACTTTTTAATAGCCCTCGCCCTGTGGTTTCATACGGCAGGATACATTCAGGGTTACTATGAGTTGTACTACCCGTATTATGACAAAATCGCCCATCTGGTATCCGGTACCACGGTGGCACTTCTCGGCTTTTTAGGCGTTATATTCCTTGACCGTTATTGGAAAATGACCCTCACGGCTCCCTTCATCGTTGGGTTTACGGTGATATTTGGTGTTGCCCTTGGTGCATTCTGGGAGATGTATGAGTTTCTGGTGGACACCTTCCTTGGCGGATCTCTTGCCGGTCCGATGCAGAACAGCCTGAATGACACCATGTTTGATATGATGTTTGTTCTTGCAGGTTCAGTCATTGTCGCTATTATGGGTCTCTTCTACTTCCGCCAGAATCACAAAGACGACATCGTCGGGTCAATGAACGGGGATGGAGATACAAATTAAGTGCTTTCCTTGCCTGAAAAAAATCCTCCCCTCATTATTTATAATATCATTACCCGCTCTTTTTTTAGATGTATTCCCCGATATCCGGCAATATATGACTGAATAATCTCTCTTAAATCCGTTCTTCACGACAGGGGGGCATTCTGGAGAAATGAACCGCACTGTCCGGGTGAATAAAAATAATCATTATCAAAAAAAGATCTCACTCAGGGGATAAACGGCAAAAAATGAATGGGCCTGATGCGATTCGAACGCATGACCGTCCGGTTATGAGCCGGACGCTCCACCAACTAAGCTACAGGCCCGAATGAATTGTGCATATTATCTATGTCATGAATGGGTAAAAATGTATTGAGTATATCCACCGTTTTTTTTATTCTGTTTCATTGTGCGACAGGGTTTTTCCCGTCTGGTGTCTGCGTCGATGGGTATTATCCATTCCGGGATAAAACCGAAAATTGACTTTTTTGGCTGGAATTAATGTGCTTGAAGCCCTGAATAAGATAGCGGATCTGCTCTTTTCATCCGAAGAGATGAAAACCGGTGAATATGTGGCGGATGAGATGGCGGTGAAGGGTATTGAATGCTATTTTTGAGAATGGTAATGTTGGCTCTGCCGCTGGATTTTTGCTCCGTATTCCAAATTTGAATGCCGGTTTTTGGGAGCGGAGATAAAGATGGAATATAATCTGCGATTTGTTCCAGCCCAATCCCGTTCTGGAATCATTTATTGCTGACCTGTGTCAGAAAGAACATACCGGAGGTATCCGGTATCTCCTGGTTGTTTGGTATGAAAGACAAAAACTGGATCATCGTTCTCGTAAGCACACTCGTCGCTGCCTCAGCACTGCTCTATTTCATTCACTATCTGGTGTTTCACGACCTGCATCATATTGCTCTCTTTGGCCTGCACGAACTGGCTTTTCTTCCTGTTGAGGTGTTGATTGTCACGCTTGTGATACACCGCCTGCTCGATAATCGGGAAAAAAAGCAGAAACTCGAGAAACTGAATATGGTCATCGGCACGTTTTTTTCACGAATGGGGACGACACTGATCACCTGTTTTGCCGGGCATGATTTGAATATTGAATCCGTTCGTTCTGAACTTTTGGTGAACGATGCATGGAGCGAAGCGAACTTCAGTAATCTGTCCGCCCGGATGAAATCCCATCCATACAAGATCGATGCCTGCACTATGGACTTTGAGCGTCTCCGTACATTCCTTCTCTCCCATGAAGATTTTCTCATGAGATTACTGGAAAACCCGGTGATGCTGGAACATGAGGGGTTCACCGAACTCCTGCGGGCTACCTTTCACCTCACCGAAGAACTGAGACGCCGTGGCCCTATTGCTGAGTGCCCCCTCTCTGATATATACCATCTTGGCGGTGATGTTAAACGTGTTTATGGGCTTCTCATCCATGAGTGGATTGCATACATGCACTACCTGAAGAGAAATTATCCATACCTCTTCTCGCTTGCTCTGCGGACAAACCCCTTTGATCCGGAATCATCCGTGATGGTCACCTGACCATTTTTCGTTATTTTTCGCCAGGTTCGTGTTTCCGCTCTTTTTTTGCCCGCATCCTCTTCACCACCATAACTATTCTATCAAAAAATCACGGATTCTTATAGATTCGAGTCATACCGATTACGCTTCCGGACGATCTCATTCGTATATTTGGCGAATGGATGACAAAATTACATTTTAGGATTAAATAATGACAAAAACTCCGTTTTGTTTTAAGAATCTCAAATTGGTAGAGATCAAATCAATCCAAAGGGATAACATATGCCTAAAAGAAATAACCATTCATCAGCTGTTTGTGTGCCTGTATCCCGGTTTTCCCGACTCACCGGATGCATTATGGGTAATACGGACAGCCAAAGGAGTTTCATGTCGTTTATCCGTGCAGAGCTACCGGAAGACTCCCCCGTCTGGGATATACTCGTCATCACCAGTTCACTGGTGATTGGACTTGTCGTCACCGTGGCGCTCTACAATGGGTATGATTCAATATTCCCCCATCTCATCGATATTCCTGTTATCATTTACGCCTACCGTCATCCCCGTCGTGGAATCCTGTTTGCAGCGACTGCCTCTGCCCTATACCTCGCTACTTATGTGATTATCCTCGTCCCGGGTATCCCCGGTCTTATCGAGGCATTCGGGCGTGTTGGGTTATTCCTTGTTGTTGGGACTGTTGTCTCCTACCTTTCCCTCCGTCTCAGAAATAGCGAAAATACCTATCGTACGCTCTTTGACAACCTTTCCAGTGCTGCATACACGATAACAACCAATCCCGACGGCACTCCCGGACGGTTTACGGATGTCAACGACATGATGTGTGCATCGCTTGGATATACGCGGGATGAATTACTTTCAATGAAGCCTGCTGACATCGTGCCTGATGCGTACGCACAAAAGCTGAACAAATGGGCGAAAGGGCAGAATCTGGGTATGTATGGTGAATTTGAGTCCTTTCATCGTGCAAAGGATGGGGTGGAAATTCCGGTTGAGGTTAGGATTCATCTCTTTGAGATTGAGGACGTGCCAATAATTCTTGCAACCGCAACCGACATGACCGAACGGTATCATCGGGACAGAATTCTCAAGGCCCAGCGTGATGTGGCGATCTCCTTAAACCATGCCCGAAACAGCGAGGAGGCGGTCCGTCTGGTCATCACATTCGCCCTTCAGAGCAGTAACCTTGATGCGGGAGCTTTTTACTATGCTGAAGAGGGCAGTCCTTCATTTTCCCTTTTTTACAGTACCGGGTACTCTGAAAAGTTCACCCGGATAAATAAAATTATTCAGGGAAACCCAGGCCATTTCGCTGAAAATCAAAGGGGGAGGCCAATATATGGTGCTACGGAGGATCTTGTCCGCGCCGGGATACTCAGGGGTTCCGGAGAAAATCAGAAGATGATCCTCGTTCTGCCGGTTTTGGGCAGCAATGGAGTACTGGGTCTTTTCCTGCTTTCATCCTATGACACCTCCAAGCTCTCTGACACTGATCGCCGTCTTATTGAAGCACTGGTTGCGCAGGCGGGCGCTGCCATTGACCGGTTGAATTCGGTTCAGGCCCTGAGCCGGAGCAGGCAGGATCTCCGTTCGCTTGTGGACTCTCTTGATGCATATCAGGCTCTCATAGCCCCTGATGGGATGATTATCACGGCAAATCGTTCGTTTGCAGCCGCGTCAGGGGTGAGATTAGATAATATCATCAAAACGAGCATCTTTGAGGCCACGGGCAGATCCACTGAATTCCGAGTGCTTCTGCAGGATAAATTTACCACGGTGCTGAATGAGAAACTGCCCGTTCGTTTTGAGGATCGGGGAGAGCGCCACATATATGACACCATCCTGTATCCAGTTCGGGACACCGGAGGCAATGTCAGGGCGGTAGGCATGCTCTCTACTGATATATCACCCCTGAAAAAGGCAGAAAAAGCACTTTTTGAAGCAGAACGGAGATACCGCCTGGTGATTGAGGCGCTGAACCTTGGTCTGTTTGACATCCGCCTTCCTGATATGAGTACGACTGTTTCAGCGGAATGGTATACGATGCTGGGATATGATGGTAAGACGCCCGGTGACGCTTTTGCCTTCTGGGAGAAGCACCTTCATCCTGATGAGAAAGAGAATGTGCTGAGGATCTTGAATGATGCTCTGGTGAAAGGGGAGGAGTATTTCAGTGAGTACCAGATGCGGGCAGCAGATGGAACCTGGCGGTGGATCAAGAGTCACGGAAAGGTGATCAGCTGGCTGCCGGATGGGAGCGCCGGGCAGCTGATAGGGACGCATTCTGATATCACCCCCAGAAGGCGTGCTGAAATAGCGTTTAAAAGGACAAACCGGCTTCTCCGGGATGCCCAGAAAATTGCCCGCCTTGGATACTATGAATATGATGTGGAAAATGATCTCATCCTTCCGGATGCAGGCATCTATGAGATACTTAACATTTCAGATGAAGAGCCCGTATTTACGTTTCATGAATTTTGTGAGTTTATCCATCCGGACGAACGTGAACAGGTAAAGGCTGAAGTTAGAACTGCTGCCCGGGAAAATCGTTCATACACTCAAATATTCCGTATTATTGCACGTGGGGGGCCTGAACTGTGGGTACGGGCATGGATTGAACCGGATACGGGAAATGATGGAGATTTATCACCGGTATTTGGTGCAATGCAGGATATTACTGATATACGCCAGACCGAAGAGGAACTTCTCCGGACGCAGATCGCGGTAGAGACATCCCGTGATGAAGTGCTCTACATCGCCCCGGA
>CAZBYH010000040.1:0-10846 GCA_964496155.1 uncultured Methanoculleus sp. | reverse complement strand
TGGGTTCGAAGCCCAAGAGGATGTCCGCTACCCTATGGATCCACCTATTTTATTTGCCATACGGGAAGATAATCATTCTGGATTACTCCCAGTTATTCCCGTCAGGTGAGCAGCAGTTTTCCCCTCTGACGGATAACCTTCATACAATGATTCTCTCAGAGTCCGATATCAGTGAAAGAAGATCGTCCGGCAGTCTCGTAATCACGCCTTACAGCAAAGAATCACAGCAACCAGCGTCCTATGACCTGCGCTCAGCAGAATACTACCTCCTCAAACGAGGAGAATGCACCCTTGTCGCCTCTCTGGAACGGGTGGAACTCCCCGCTGATGTAGCAGCGACCCTCATGTGCCGCTCATCCTTTGGCAGGCGCGGCGTACTCATCGGCGGCGGGTTTGTGGACCCCGGCTTCCGGGGGCAGCTGACACTGTGCCTTGTAAATACCGGCCCTGAGGACATCACCCTATCTCGCGGTGAACGGGTAGTTCAGATCATTATGCATGAAGTAAAATCGGGAAAAAGAGAGTATGAAGGGCGCTACCAGGACAGCGATGGCGCCGTCTCATGCCGATAAAAAAAATAGTTCACTTCACCCAGAAGAGATCGTCACCCGTGTCTTCATCTTCTGGTTCTTCATTTTTATTATACGTATTCGAAATAGTCCCTTTTTTGTAGGATGGCTCTTTTACCGGCCCTTTAGCTGCTTCCAGTGTCCTGCTCATCCGGCGCTCCGAACGGCTGAGAAGATCATCTTTTGGTGCAGGCGTCCGTGCTGACATCTTTACTCCCTTGTTGAGAAACTCTTTCGTTTTGGGAGCGCCTTGGGAGAGATGCACAGAATCCCCGGCGAACGCACTGTCATTTGGGCGGATTTCAGATGACCTCATCGGCATTTTTTTTCCCATGAGTGCACTGTCATTGGGGTGAAATTCAGCTGACCTCATCGGGATCTTCTTTCCCATAAGGGAACTGTCATTTATCTTAGGTGTTGACGTGACCGAAACCGAACGTCCCATGAAAGCCGAATCATTCGGTCCCTTGAAAGAGGAGACGCTGACCTTTTTCCCGTCAAAGGTGGCATCGTTCGGGCGCTTATCCTGTTTCCCGATACTGATTGTCTCCCCGACAAGCGCGTTATCACGGGGTCCTTTATTATTGGATGACGGGATCTCTTTGAGGCCGAAGATGCTGTCTTTTGGCGCCATGTTACCTCCTCCGTCGGTCATCCGTGTGATATCGGCTATCGTTCGCTCCTCGCGGGGGAGTATGGAAATTTTCTTATCAATATCTTTTTTTTCCGACTTCACCCCGATTGAGACCATATCGTCCTTGTTCTGTTCTTTTCGCTTCTCACTGCGTGCAACACCACCAAGGGTAATCATTCCGTCATTCAGTATCTGTTTCCCATCTCCATCTGCCATGTTCATCTCCTCGTCTGTTTGTATCTGTACATAATTTTCTCTCTCAGAAAAGTGGTATAGGGGGTGTTCATATTCCTCCCGCCGGGTGTGAGATTGCTCTTCCTCCTGCCAGGCAGGGATAAGAGTATTTTCCCATTCCGGTTCTGTTTCCTGGACGGGGATGAATGCCTGGTCGTATGTCATTTCATCCTCGAAGAGATCGGTGATGTCAAGATTTGTCTCCCCGTCATCCCCCCTCCTGTCCTCTGGTTCAACAGGCACCGGGCCCAATGCCACTTCTGCCTCTTTCCAGCTTCCGATCTCACTCTCCTGCTGTTCGAACTGGTCGTCTAACTGCCGTCTAAACCGCTCCTCTTCAGCAGCATGTTCCTGTTCATCCTGATATGAACGCCGGATTTCTGTGAGCTCTGTCACCCGGGGGATATTGGTGATGCCGGCGAGGATAATGATTATTCCCACAAACTTTGTACTCATCACCGGATAGTCGCCTGACCGCATCTCAAGACCGGATATACTCCGGTCAATCCATTTGCGTACCGTCTGGAATCCCTTCATCGAAAGTTCGCGTGAGGGGCCTGCTATCAGTACCAGTGCCTTATCTGCACTCGTGAGATCGCAGGGGATGGATATCTCCTCATAAACCGCACGCTTGGCGAGGGTGACGATTCGTGTCGCCCGTTTATGAGATGTCTCTGAGAAGTAGGCACCCGATCGCCAATGTATGAACCGATCGCGAAAGGAACTCTGGAGGGATTCTGTGGCATATCCGATTGCGACAAGCTCATTGCCTTTCAGGGTATTCAGGACCTCACCTGCATCAAGGACAACCTCTGCCGTTTCCACTCCTGTCTCACTGAATTCCCCCGCGCGGAGAATAAGGCCCATCTGGCGGGCAATCTTCTCATTTAGTATGGCATAGACATCCCGCGGATTATCCGGGAATACTTTGCGCCGGTAGGCACTGATGCCGGTATCTTTGTCAACGCTGTACTGGTCGTACTCGGCCTTCAGGCGTCCATGCCAGGTTTCGTTATCAAAAAGAAATACCGCATCAAGGACGCTTTTTAACCGATCGAGATCGTCAGCGGCCTTTGAGGAACGGCGTTTTCCTTCATTGCGCATTGGAAGCACGCAGAAACCGAATATTGGTTCAATGTAGGACTTTCGTAGCTCTTCGGTGAGCTGGGGGATGGCATCAATCACACTGCCCCCCAAACCGGCAAAGATCATGATGGAGTCAATTTCAAAGTGGTCCATATTCTGGATATAGGTCATCACCTCCTCGATATTGACGGTGGAGGTCACATCAAAATGGATCTCGGGATCGATGACAGGAAAGTGCATTCGTGCATTATCAGGGACAAAGGAGAGCTGTCTCAGGCTGTTTCCGTCCATATCTACAGCAACCGCTGAAACGCATCCTACTCTGCTTTTTATGTCGTGGCTATAGAGCAGGTCGACAATCCGTGTACCTGCCCCCCCAAGCCCGATTGCAAGTATTCTCATTCATTCTCCACTGTTGTACATACCCGCCCCCGGGGGTTATCCGGAAAACCTTTTGTTTCCGTGTACACTCTTATACAGATGTATGATTGGCTCATATAAATAATGAAATCTCCTGACGTTCTTTTTAAACAGGCTGGATTCCGTGGTTTTGGTTAAAAATAAACCATAATCCCGGTTTTTCGGGGATATGTTACAAAGAAACGCCGGATCCATTCCTCGTTAAATGGTAATGTATATTAATCTCGATGTGGTATATGAAGTTGAGGTTAAAGACCTATGAGTTATGGTATCGAATTTGTGCCCGGAAATATCACCGTGAAACAGGTGGTAAATTACTGTAAACTTGCAGAGCAGAAAGACATTGACTTTGCCTGGATTACTAATCATTACAACAACCGTCACTGCTACCCAACCCTTGCAGCTATCGCAGGGGCAACGGACTCCATTAAGATGGGTCCGGGTATCATGAACCCATTTACGGATACACCGGCAGCTATTGCTTCCTTCATGTGTACCTTAAATGAGATATCTGATGGACGTGCCGTCCTTGGTATCGGACCAGGTGACCTTTCCACCCTCCCAAAACTTGCAATTGATCCTGCAAAGCCTCTTTCACGTCTTGAAGAAGCTGTTCAGCAGATCAAGGCACTCTGTGCCGGAGAGGAAGTTAAGAAAACCGGTAAAATGGAATTCTTCGACTATGACGGTGCAAAGTTAACTGGTGTAACTCTGCCCGCAGCGAAGAAACAGATTCCCACCTACATCGGTGCACAGGGGCCCAAGATGCTCGCTCTTGCCGGTACTATCGGCGAGGGTGCACTGATCAACGCATCCAATCCCAAGGACTTTGCAGCGGCAATTCCCCTGATCAAAGAGGCATGTGATGCAGTTGATGAGAAAAAGTTCAAGAAGTTCGATGTTGGTGCATACACCGCAATGTCCATTGACAAAGACGAGAAGAAGGCACGCAACGCAGCAAAGATCGTTGCAGCATTCATTGCAGCAGGTTCACCACCTCCCCTTCTCCAGCGCCATGGCCTTGACATGGCCAATGTTGGCAAGATCAAAGAAGCACTTGGACGCTTTGATTTCAAAACAGTCGGTGGTCTCGTTGGCGATGCAGAAATTGATGCATTCACCATTGCAGGTACCCCTGACATGGTTCAGCAGAAGTGCGAAGACCTTACTGCATCTGGTGTTACCCAGATCATCTTTGGTTCTCCCCTTGGTCCTGACATGACCACTTCCATCCGCCTTCTTGGAAAGTTAATCTAAGACTGTGGATTAATATCCAAACCATTTTCTTTTCTTTTGACGTTCTATCGATCACTCTGTGGTCTTCGGTGGTGGCATCACTTTTGGGTTTTTTCATGGTGAGTCCGCGCAGGCACCCGCATCCACACGGCTCTCTTAGCAGGTCTCAACTATGACATTAGATGGAACAAACGAGTTATTTCAGGTGATGAGGTATGGTCCACATAATCATCCGGTGGAGTACCGCAGGGACCACTTGACCGGTTTGCAGTGCCGGATTGCGCCAAACAGGGCAGATCGCACTATCAATGCCATCCGGATGCCAGAAAATCCGGACGATGAACTTCCCTGTGTATTCTGTCCGGAACGTGTTCATACGGAAACACCGGTGTTTCCTGATGGCACGCGTATCACTGTGGGCGAGAGCGTCACGTTTCCGAATCTCTATCCGTTTGCACGAAGGCATGTGGTGACGGTGTTAACCGCGGCGCATCGCCCGGAAACGATTACCGCAGGTCAGATCGAAGATGCCCTCCATGGGCAGATTGCTGCTTTTTCCCATGATGACGGCTATGTCTCCTGCAACTGGAATTATCTTCCATCAGCCGGTGCCAGTATGCGTCATCCGCATATACAGGGAATTGCAGGTGTGGTTCCAACATATCACGCCGGGATAGTCATTCACCAGTCGGAGGCCTTCTGCCAAAGGACTGGCACATCCTATCAGGATTGTCTTCTTGCCGAGGAGATGGGGGGGCCGCGCCATCTCTTTGGTGATGAACTGCCGTTTTTTGCCCACGCGGTTCCTCTGGGTGAAAAAGAGGTGCGTGCATACCTTCCGATTCGTTGCATTGGAGAGCTTGAGCCCTGGTGCCATCTTCTCTCTGAAGGGATTATGCGAATCATCTCTCTCTATCGCGGCGCGGGTCATTATGCGTTTAACATGGCACTCTTCTGTGATGCAGCCGCGCGACCGGACGGGGGATTCCGTGCATTCTGCTCTCTTATTGCACGCATAAATCCCGGTGCTACCGGGATGAGCGACTCTGCATTTATGGAGCGCATGCATCTGGAACCCATTGTGCTAACACTCCCGGAAGATCTCGCCGGTTATTTACCCTGAGACCCCTTCTTCCCGGAAGACCGTGCTTTAGAAAAAGGGAGAATCAGCCGATGGGTGCCGCGCCCGTTTCGTCTTGTGGTGTAGGTTGTTTTTGAGGGGTGCCCTTGCGATTACTCGTGGGGGATGTGCATGATATGCAAATGTGTTCTGTACGTATAGACGGGTACTTCTGAGGGTAGAATCCATTAAAAAAACCTGCTGAACACAACGTAATGTATTCAATGAATATATTTACCGAACTCTGAAATCAGAAAAAAAAGGATATTTGGGGTTATTCCGGTTTGGAGATAAGGGCGGTCTTGGAGACGATGGTGCCATCATTCTTGTGCGGCTTACGGATGACTGCATCTGTTGCCTTCTCCATCTCGCGTGCTTCTTCACAGAGGAGCATTGCAGCGCGCATCATTTCGTGTGCGGATGCAACAATGGGGACGTAGTTCTCGAATCCCTTGGTCATGAAACAGCCCTTCACATTGACCATTGCAACTGCTGCTGCAATCTCAAATGCTGCACGTGCCTTTGCATATGCATAGGGGTTTGAGAACTCGTCTTTGACTGCCTTGTCTGCGGTCATGACGATCTTTGGGAGTTCGAGATCTTTACCGGACTTGCCTGCCTTGACCTGGTCAATGACTGCATCAATTGCAAACTGCATCTTGCGGAATGCACCAGTGATGGTGAGGACCTTTACCAGATTGCCGTTGTAGTCAGACATCTCGGTTGGGTCAAGGAATTCACGGCGTGCACCAATCATGGAGTCTGCCTTCTGGATGATGTATCCAAAGTCGCTCTCCTTAAGGTCTGCCCATTCTTTCTTGGTGGTGACGTCATCGGTGATGACAACCACCGGGATGCCTGCTGCTTTCAGTGCTTCACGTGCACCGGTTGGGCCTGGAAGAACGCCGTTTGGTGAGACAACGATTGCAAAGTCTGGCTTGTATGCGATAAGATTTTTGACGACACGGTCGACATCCTCGACTTCGAGCTTTGTTCCGCTCGTTGCCATGAATGTCTGCATATCTGTGCGGTCTGCGCGCTCGTCGAGCAGAAGCTCGACCATAACGCCGCTTGCTATGTTGCCTAATTTTGCAACTCCTACTTTAACTACCATAACTAAACCTCTCAAATTTGAGAACATTCTACTATCAGAATGGTCAGTAATAAACATTGTGAATTTTCTGTCATCTCCTGACAGTCGAAGAATGTTAATAGAAAATGTTTAAGTTATAGGATTATATATTGAAGTTAATGAAACGAGGTCTTCTTACTGGGCGTCAGAGGGAGGTGCTCAGGTACCGGAAACAGGGCCTGACTCAACAGCAGATAGCAGATATCATCCATACCTCCAAGGCTAATGTTTGCACCATTGAAAAAGCGGCATATGAGAATATCGAAAAAGCAAAGGAAACGCTTGAATTCCTCTATACGATCGATGCAACTCATCTGTGTACCATTAAGACCGGAACCGATCTTTTTTTAGCTGCCAGTGAAATCTATGGTGAAGCAGAGAAACTCCATATCAAAGTCCGGTATGATTCTCTCAGTCTTATCAACCGTTTAAAGGAGGCGAACCCGGGAAAGTTCAAGGGCCGGTTTGTGCGCGAGGATGTTGATGTTTATATCAACGAGGACGGGGATCTCTGTTTCGGGTAAATCCCTCTGTCAAGTTCCCCTTTTCTTCCATACTTTTATATTCTTTCCATTGAAACATTTAGGAAACATATATGGAGGTTCTTTGGAGGAGTCAGGCTATGCGCCTGTCTGTGCTCCTGAGGATCACCCCTATATGGTGACTTTTCCTGCAGCTTGCTGCGGGGAAGGGTACCGGGATATGGTTGTGTTCATACACACCAGGGTGAAAGACGTAGGATCTGATTGAGCCGTAAGGGTGGACGTTTTGTGGAACGAGCCCAAATTTGGCGCATTTCGTATGCGCGCAGAAACGGAAACCATCAGGATCAATTTGAGAGAATAAGACATTCCGGCCACACCGGGAGAATCTTTCAGATATGTGAAGGACCCGGTGCCTGAGGCGAGTGATGAGGATTTTTTAAAAAATCCATTCCGCAGGTTCAGGCATACCGTAATTGGTCCATCCGGCCACATCGTCAGCTCAGACCTGAGTTGAAAACCAATTCATTCTCGGAATGTATTTCTGCTCCGGATTATCCGGTGCAGAATGAAGCATCAACTGAAAACTAAGATTTAGGATTGATACATCAATGTCCGAGACACACAGACCTCGCAGAGGTTCACTTGCATACAGTCCCCGCAAGCGTGCAAAAAGTCAGGTGCCAAAATATGGCACCTGGCCAGAGCACAATGGAGGGCCAGTGGTGCAGGGTTTTGCCGGTTACAAGGTGGGCATGACTCACATTGTTATGGTCGACGACCACAAGAAGAGCCCGTCCGAGGGTAAGGAGATCATGGTCCCTGTCACCATCGTTGAAATTCCGGCGATGGTGGTAATTGGCATACGCCTGTACAGAAACGATACTTTTGGTAAGCGTGCGTATGTTGAAACATGGTCAGAAGAAGGCCTTGCGGGCCTCTCTGAAGCAGTAGCATCCGGCAAAGTAACCGATGTTTTTGCTATCACAAAGACCCAGCCCGCTGTCCTTACTGGTGTGCCAAAGAAAGTCGGCGACATCATGGAGATGCGCATTGCAGGTGGCAGTATTGAAGAACGTGTTGCATATGCGTCTTCACTCTTCGGAAAGGAAGTTGAGCTTGACTCCGTCCTTAAAACCGGTGAGTACATCGATGTTACGGCAATTACCACCGGAAAGGGAACAAATGGGCCGGTAAAACGCTGGGGCATTCAGACCCGTAAGGGAAAACACTCCCGCGGCGGTAAGAAGCGTCATATCGGTAACCTTGGTCCATGGTTCCCTCACCACGTTAAGTGGCAGGTTCCTCAGACTGGTCAGATGGGATACATGCAGCGCACAGAATTCAACAAACGTCTCTTAAAGATCGGCGAATCCGGTGAGGAAGTCAACCCCGCAGGTGGATTTTTGAACTACGGTCTTGTCAGAGGCAGATATGTTGCAATTAAAGGCTCAGTTCCTGGCCCAAGCAAGCGTCTTATCAGAATGCGGCCTGCTATCAGGCAGAGTGAACATGTTGAGCGCATACCGGCAATTCAGTACATGAGTGTTGCCAGCAAACAGGGGTGATCTGAAATGAAGGCACAGATTTCAACAATTGACGGTAATTCAGCAGGAGAGATTGAGCTTCCTGCAGTCTTTGAAGTGACGTACCGTCCGGACCTCATCAAAAACGCTGTTCTTGCACTTCAGAGTGAGCGCTATCAGCCGCACGGCACCAATCCAGAGGCAGGCATGCGTACATCTGCTGTCTCCTGGGGCAGTGGTCGTGGTGAAGCAATGGTTCCCCGCCTGAAGAATGGATCACGTGCAGCACGTGTCCCGCAGGCAGTAGGTGGACGTGCAGCTCACCCTCCGAAAGTGGAGAAGAAGCTGGTTCGTAAGATCAATAAACAGGAGAAGCGCCTTGCCATCCGGTCTGCTATCGCAGCAACCGTGAACGAGGAACTGATCTCCGCACGTGGTCATCTCTTTGAAGGGAGCGTCCCGGTCATCTTTGATGATGCATTCGAGGGTCTGACCTCTGCAAAGGATGTCGTAGCAGCACTCACTGTCGCAGGTGTATACGCCGATGTAGAGCGCTCTGCAGAGAGCAGAAAAGTACGTGCTGGCCGTGGCAAGATGCGTGGCCGCCGTTACAAGCAGCGCAAGAGCGTGCTGATTGTCACGAGCGATGTACCTCTGCGTGCAGCAATAAACCTTGCTGGCGTGGATGTTGTCGCGGTAGGCCAACTGAACGCTGAACTGCTCGCACCAGGCACACAGGCAGGACGCCTGACGGTCTGGACGGCAGGTGCACTAAAGAAACTGGAGATGATGTGAGATGGTAATTAAAACGCCGTATGTCTCAGAAAAAGCATCCATGATGCTCGACACTGACGGCAAACTTCAGTTCATTGTCCGCCGTGAAGCAAACAAACACAAGATTGCACGTGCAGTCGGGGATATGTTTGGTCACAAAGTAACGTCTGTTACAACCCTGATGACAATGAAAGGTCAGAAGAAGGCCATTGTCACATTTGAAGACAAGAAAGCCGGTGAAGAGATACTTTCACGGCTGGGAATCCTCTGAGGTGGTTTGAATGGGTAAACGCATTATATCTCAGAACCGTGGCCGTGGAGGCCCAACATACCGTGCACCTTCACACAAATACAAGGCTGAACTCAAGCACCCCGGTACCATCGGTGAGACTGTTAGCGGTGTCGTAATCGATATCGAACACGACCCCGCCCGACACGCACCAATTGCCAAGATCATGCTTGATGGCAGCCAAAAGAAGATGTTCATGCTCATTACTGAGGGTATGGGTATTGGCGACAAGATCGTATGGGGCCCTGGAGCCCCGGTGAAGAACGGAAACACGCCCACCCTTGCCTGTGTCCCGGTAGGTGCCTATGTCTGTAATGTCGAGGCACGTCCAAATGACGGTGGCAAGTTCATTCGTGCATCCGGCGTACAGGCACAGGTTATCGGCAAGGACGCAGGTCGCGTTGGTATCCGGATGCCCTCCGGCAAAGACAAATGGTTCAACGAAGACTGTCGTGCCACCATTGGCATTGTTGCCGGTGGCGGACGTGGCGAGAAGCCGTTTGTCACAGCAGGAAAGAAATACCACAAGATGAAATCCCAGGCACAGAAGTGGCCGCGTTCCAAGGCTGTCTGTATGAACGTCGTTGACCACCCATTCGGTGGCGGTGGACACCAGCACGTCGGCAGACCAAAGAGTGTCGCACGTGGTACATCACCGGGAAGAAAAGTTGGACACATCGCCTCGAAGAGAACCGGAAGGAAATAGTCGGGAGTGATCAGATATGGCAAAAAAGACACAGAAAAGGTTGCCGAGGCGGAAAGAGGAATTCACCTACCACGGCTACAAAATAGAAGATTTGCAGCAGATGGGCATGACTGAACTTCTGCCTATCATGCCTGCACGGATTCGCCGACGGGTCACCCGCGGCTTCTCCCCCCTACATGAAAGCCTGTTGCACGACATCAGGGACGGAAAAGAACGTATCCGGACTCACCTCCGTGATATGATCATCTTCCCTGAAATGGTTGGAATGACTATTGAAGTTCACAATGGAAAGGCCTTCATGCCTGTTGAAATACAGCCTGAAGCTGTGTTCCACTACCTGGGAGAGTTTGCGCTCACCCGCGGACGTGTGAACCACGGCAGTGCTGGTATCGGTGCAACCCGGTCGAGTAAATTCGTACCCCTGAAGTGATGAAAATGGCAAGAACAGCATATTCTATTCAGAAAAGGGACGATTTAGCCCGTGCAAAGGCAAATGAACTTCCGATATCTCCTAAACATTCAATTGAGATTGCCCGTGAAATCAGGGGAATGAGGACCAAAGACGCAATTGAATTCCTTGAGGATGTTGTTGCACTGAAACGTGCAGTAGCGTTCCGCCGGTTCAACAGTGATGTTGC
>CAZBYH010000039.1:0-10875 GCA_964496155.1 uncultured Methanoculleus sp. | reverse complement strand
ACGTTCTCCCGGATCTCCGCCCCGAACGTGACCGGCAGGCCATCGATTCTGAATTCCTCATCCAGGTTCAGGGGATAATACATCTCCTTATCACTGCCGGTGATGCCCCAAAAACCATCACCGAGGAGGACATAGGTAACTACACCGGGACCGGATGCCCGGTTTTCATCACCGGGGGATAGGTCGGTGCACCCACACGTTAAGAGGGCAAGCACAAGCCCCGCAACAAATGCTGCATATAGCACTGAATTTTGCATTATAAATACCTCAGACAACAAACGCATCAGTCCATTCCGGCCGCTCCGGGAGCCCGGAGGTCAATATCTCCCGCCATTTTCATCACCCAAAAAAAGGATAAAATTCAATCGGGGACTTTGATATTTACACCAATATTATATTTGGTGAGTGGGTGTTACCCGGACTCAGCGTCGCTGATGTTTCCTGAATGCATACCATACACCGCCTGCTACTCCCACAAGCAAAAGGATACCAAGTATGGCGACAATCGAACTTTCTTTCACAACTACGCGGAAATCATCGCTCGTTTCGACCTGATCGGATTTCACCTTCAGGGTGATCTTGTACTCACTTGCAGCGATGCTTGATGGCGGAATGAGGGTGACAGATATCGTATCACTTTCACCGGGTTCAAGGCTGGCAATTGTCTTTGGTGATATCGTGGCCTTCCAGCCCTCAGGTGCGGATATTTCAGGTTTGATGTTTGAGAGTGATCCGGCACTTCCGGTGTTTTTTAGTCTGACATCAAAATCTACCTTATCGCCCTTTTTCAGCTCATATCGGTATTTATCAGGATATATCTTCAGGGTGTAATCTCCCCGAAGTGTTATGTCAAGCTTTTGATCGTAATCATCACCTATTGGTGAGGTCACGACAGACGTGATAGTATAGTCGCCCGTTTCCTCTCCGTATGAAGGAATAACTTCGAGATATAATATTTTTTCCTCCCCGGCATACATAAAGATCTCTGACAGGCTTTCTGGTGAATTTTCAGATTCTTTAAACCGTGTATACCAGTTGTCAGGCAGATTAGCTGAATGAAGGGTAAATATACTGTCAGCTCTTCCGATATTCCTGAGTTTTACCTCAAATACCGGATTTTTGTCTATGGATGTAGTTATTGAAAGAGTCTTATAGGATACTTCTACGGCAATATTCATCTTTTCGAGCACGATATTCCCTGCATCGGTTTCAAGACCTGAATTAACTTTGACTTCAACCGGGAGAGCACTGTGGTAGCCTTTCTTATCAATATGCAGCGTGTATTCTCCGTGGGGCAGCTCGCTCCTGATTTTTCCATCATTGGAGGTGGTAATTTCCATCACCGGTTTCGTGGTTTTTCCCTGCATAACCGTGACCGTTGCACCTTTGATGGCTTCACCCAGTTCGTTAACGGTGGTCAGTTTTAATATGCCACGCTCACCAGCATGCGTCTTTGAGATATCTGTGTATAACCAGCAGTATCCGTCTCCAATGTGAACCTTGATCTGGTATTCACCAACAGGTGCATCTGAGGACGTTTCTACAATGAAACGAATATTCTGACTTGTACCCTTTGCAATTGATGTCCTGGTGATCTCAGTTTCGCCATTCAGGAACCGATACTCCCATTTCGATGATTCACCAAAGGTCTCGACCCATACTTTTTTGGGATATTCGTTCCCGTTGTTTGTCACCGTGAGTGCAAATTCTGCGCTCTCCCCCGCTTCAAGTACAATGCCCGGAAATGGACATTGTATCTGGACATCGCGGCCATCAGAACTCTCTAAAGCTACTGCCGGCAGTGGAAGTATGACGATGAGCAGAAAGAGGAAAATAAGGATTGAATAGGTAATTTGTTTCATATTTCCCTCTTATCTGATATCCATCCGCATGAACCGAACGTAGGCAAGTCCGAGGAAGACTGCCGGGAAGGCAAACAGTGCGATGATGTTTTTAAAAATATCTTTAAATACATCTGTTTCCTGCACCTCAAAATCATCGCCTCCAACGGGACTAAAAACCATCGACATCATCCTGCTATAATCCGGTATCAGCAGTATGTATGAGAGCGTCTGTAGATTCATTGTCGGTGAAATAAGGGTGATGGTATCAGATATTGATTGACGTTTATTTAGGTATTCTTTAATTTGCCGATTGTATTCTTCCCAGATGGGATCGGGTTCGGGTTCCTTATATTCTACTTTACCATCGGAACTTACCGAAGATGATACTACGGACATGCTCCTATGCACAGAGTCGGAGGAAAACATCTGCTCGGGATATTCCGGAGGATCACCAATAACTATGCTCATTACCGGTCCATTCACCAGAATCGGCAGGCTCGTAAGGGCAACAAAGATGACCAGCGTATAGACAAGGGCCTTGCCACTGTCATTTGCTACGGTGGACATGAAGAGTGATAATGCGAAATACGAGAGTATCATCAGGAATGCCGCTCCACCAAATACCAGAATTTTTAATAATTCATCGCCTTCAGGGACAATTCCTGAGAGAAGAAGGATGGCAAAGGTGATAATAAACGTAATGCCAAGTGCGATGGCAAGTGCCAAAAGGCCACCAAGCGCTTTTCCGTTTATGACTTCGTCACGATATATTGGATGTGACAAAAGTATCTTTAACGATTTGGTCTCTTTTTCTTTTGATATCAAATCAAATCCCATTGCAATACCAAGCACCGCTCCGAGTGTTATGATCAGTAAACTGACTTGCAGGTAGATGGACATGATAGAGGGTTTACCCCATCCGCCAAATCCCATACCAAATTCATCGTCATCTGCGACAGACTGACGTTCATTATATTGCTGCAGTTCTTTGTTATACTCTGCTGCGCCGCTGATCATCCCAATGGTTGTGATGATCAGGAATATTCCGAATATCAGCAGAAATTTTCTGCTTTTGAAGTGATCACGGAGCTCCTTTCGTGCGATCACCGGCAATCCGTTCGATTTCATAATTATTTGTCTCCCGTGTTGTAATATAACAGAATGGCCTGTTCAAGTGTCGACCGGTCGAGACTCAGCTGGCGTATCATCACGTTTTGTTCCCGGAGGGTGTCTGCAATATCATCTCTGATATCAGAGCGTGCAGTGATCACGGCTTCGTGGTTTTCGTTGGAATATTCTGCCGATATGAGGTCAGGATGGTTGAATTCCGGCATGGAACCGCGTGTCTCCACCAGGATCTTCACCTGTTCTCCCTGAAGCACCCGTGTCAGTTCTTTCCATGTGCCTTCTGCCACCAGTTTTCCCTGGGATAGCACACCAATAGAGGTGCACACCAGACTTACTTCTGAAAGAATGTGTGATGAGACAAGGACGGTCTTTCCGTCTGCTGCCATCCGTTTTATAATTCTGCGGTAGTCTGCAACTCCCTGCGGGTCAAGGTTTGCCGTCGGTTCGTCAAGTATGATGACGGCCGGGTCGTTTAAAAGTGCCTTTGCAATCCCAAGGCGTTGGCGCATTCCTTTTGAGTAGCCGCCAACCAGTTTTTCAACTCCGTCAAGGTTCATCAGTGATAACAGTTCATCAATGCGTGATTTTCTTGTTGAGGTATCGAGGCCATACAAACGGGCAAAAAAGTCGAGGTTTTCACTGGCCGAGAGGTTTGTATAGAATCCCACATCTTCAGGCATGTAGCCGATACGGTGTTTGACTTCTATCGGGTTTTTTGCAACTTCAACGCCGTCTATCAGGCATCGTCCCGCTGTGGGTTCGATAAGGCCGGTCAGCATCAGTATTGCAGTACTTTTGCCGGCACCGTTTGGTCCTAAAAGGCCGAATATCTCACCACCCGGGATCTCTAAATTGAGATCATTGACAGCATAGACACCGTTGTATTCCTTTGAGAGATGGTCAAATGTAATCATATTTTCTTCACTGTCTCTGCAACTAAGTCTAAGGATCTGTTCTATAAATGATTTCTGTCACAATCATCTACACGTTGCGTGTCGTAGAGACGATTGTGAGGTACTGTCGGACAATCTAGTGATTTTATAATTTCGTGAGTGGTTCAATGAAATTTAACAGCTGAGATGGCCCTCTACAATATCCTGGGGGCGATTGTGTATTTTTCCTGATGGATACCTGGTTCCGGATTCATTTTCGGACGAGAATGAGCCAAAGGTAAATTTGTTTAGAGAAGTATCACTCCACCATCACTAATCCTAGTGATGGCGGTTCTACCTTTTTTGACTTGGCGGTAGCGCATTTACGGACTCTGTACATTGATGTACGACTTCTCTCTGGACCGGCCAGGTAGTGATTTAGGTACTAACTCCAAGGTCTTTTGAGGAGGAAATATGCGATTGAAAACCCTATTGTGGTCCCGATGGCGATAATCCAGTTCACTTTCCCATCTATGGTATAACTGAGTCCTATACTGACGAGAAATACGACAATCCCCAAGAGCAATACAGTCCAGACATCTTTCATATTATTCATTGTTGTATCATCTCAGCAATATATTAACAGTATCCCAGTTGTTCACCGGCGTACTGGGCACCAGAATCGCGCCCTGGAGCACAGAAAGTGCCCGCATTCTTTTTTTCAGTTTCATCCTTTTTCCTCCGTTTTTCATGTCCCAGGAGGCAAAAATGGCGAAACTTTCAAGTAATGGTAAGGCCAACACAGTTTTGCCTCCGGGCGGCTCTCGCGAAGGACGCTCAATATATGCTGTTCAGGTAACCCGGTATACACTGGTATTTCCTGACCGATATGCGAGTTCTATTTCATCACACATTGCAAGCGTTTTCAGGCCTGACCCGTACTTCTTTTGCTCTGTTTCTCCGACGAAGATGTAGCGTACGTTGTACTTCACAAGCTGTTCTTGTGGGCCCTCCGTATACATGCAGTCGATGTCTGCATACCGCTGCCCAGTCTCTTCCCACCCCCGGCCCCACATCACTTCGTGGGTACGCCACCCGAGAACCGTGGGCAGGCCGGTGAAGGCCGGTACCCGCGACGAATAGGTATACGCGTCTCCCGGAGCTTCCAGCACCACCTCTCCGCTCCGTGCATTCTCCCGGAGCCAGCACAGTGCGTTATAGTCGTCCGGTTTCTGTTCTTTGAGCCATGCCATCCCGTCAAGCGTCAGCGTCTCGGTGTTGCCCATGTAATCCGCATTTGGCATGGATACAAGCGTTCCGACCGGATGAACGGCGGCGATGACGATCAGAACGATCGCCCCTGCCACCAGAACCCTGTTCTTTGTCCTGAAAAGGAAATACGCGGACGCAATTCCCCAGAATACCCATGCCTGCAGATAGAATTTCATTACGGTGTTCATACGCTCAAACGGCGGGCCGTAGGAGTCATTGATAAAGAAAATTTCACAAAAAGCAATCATAAGCAGCGCAATGCCTGCGAGAAGTGCCGGGTATTCTTCATTGAACCATGCACGGTAAAAGAACAGAATGGCAAAAAGTGGCAATACCGCCAACGGAAAGTTTAATGCAAAAGCGATGATTAAAACAACGATTGCCGATGCCGCTAAAACACCATCTTTTCGGGAAAATGTGTGTGAGTCTATGAGATATGCGAACGATATGAAGGCGAAAACCCCGAATAAGAGAAGAAATCCGGTCAGATCTGTCCTCTGCCCGGGAGCAACAATGCCCACCAGCCCCCCAAAAAGCGATGCCGCGAAGATGCAGCCTGCCAGTCCGATGGCATAGAGAAATGCCTTCTTCTTCGTCGCACGATACGCGGTCCAGGCAAGCAGGAACAGAGATACCGGAAGGTTCCAGACATTCAGACCAACAAGGAAGACGGTAACGACGAGAGCCGACGAGAATGTTATCCATGAAAACTTTTTTGACAATGCAAGACATAGCCCGATGAGGGTCAGCAAAAAAGGAATCGATACGAAATGAGCATGCAAATCTCCCTGGAGAAAGGTAAAGAACGGATAAAAATTTATCGTGTCAGGGATTGTGCATGTTGCGGCGTTGAAATCAAATGATGAGAACCATTCGGTGAGCGATTCAGGGAGAGTATGAACCCACTGGCTACCTGTTTCACTCAGATAGGACAGCAGTTGCACAAACCCGGCCGGAAAACCGGCCACCATGGTAAAAAACGCTGCTGCAAAACCATACAGCCGTCTTTCCATCAGATTGAGACCGATGCCAAACGCCGTCTGCACGCCGATGGCAAAGAAGGCGGCAACAGCAAGGTTATACCCGACTGCAGCCTTCACACCGGAGAGCATAACAAGGGCGGCGGCGGCCAGGTGTCCGAAGTAGTAATAGGTCAGGCCTGTGCCGGCAAACCAGGGATCCACAAGAGGAAGGAAATCTGTTTGTAGGAGTGACTGGAGGAATGCGGTATTCATGAAATCTTCAGAATATCCAAAGAAGATCTCGGGTTTATGCATGAGAAAGAGTGCCGCGAGGAGAAATGTCGAGACAAATAATCCTTCCTGTATCAGCATGTCCCTGTCTATCTTCAGGTAACAGCGGCGGAGATCTGCGATGAAACGATGATCTGCGCAATGTTTCAAAAACAAATGTCTCAGGTCACAGCGGTGGAGGTATACCATGGATGCAGCCAGAGCAGCGAGAACGAGCAGACCTACATATACACCTGCAGTGAGCGGAACCAGCCGGATGAATGAGAGCAGCCCGGCAACAAGGGAGATGATGATGATCCCGATCGGCCGGGCAAGCGAGTATCCGCTGTCCCGGAGATTCCCGGCAAGAGTCAGGGCTATAGGGAACGCGAGAAGACCGATTACTTCGAGAACTATGAGAAAAACCAGGACATCCATTAACTCACTCAACTTGTTATAAAAGTCAAAATACCAGATTGACTTTTATCGTTTTTTGTATGATGAAAACGGCACCATAGGGGTCTTATATGAAAGTGTAAGGATCAATCCCTCACATATCTCAGGTATTGGCCGCTGAACCTGAACTTCAAAGACTACTGTTACCGCTGGCACGATAAACACGCTCACCAGCAGCAATGTCAGGAGCACAGAAAGTGCTCTCATTCCTTTTTTCAGTTTCATACTTTTTCCTCCGTGTTTCATGCCCCGGAGACAAAAAGACGAAGCTTTCAGGTAATGGTGAGACCAACACAGTCCTGCCTCCGGGGGGGTTCAGCCGTTCTTGAATCAGCAATACGCCTAAGAAAATTCAAATATCTCTCTTTCACATCGGTAGAATGTGTATAGAATTCGCACATCCTTCACACATCTCCTCTCATGACCATCTACACATCAGAGACAACACCGATGTCCCCCCCGCATAATATCGACCGTGCTACCCGGAGTAATTCTTCACGATCAAGTGATCCATAGACTTGGTATGTGGCATTTCCTGCAGTCCAGACGATCAGCCGGTTCTGTTCAATCTCATAGACCCATCCTGTAGATCCGTTGATATCAACAGGTTTCGGATCTTCGCTAAGGATCTCATTCTTTTCGTATGGATTATATCCATACTCACTCCAGGAAACTTCGAGGAAGGTTATGTCAGTAGTCCACGATGCATTCTCTCTTGTACTGTCGAGCGCATACCGCAGTGTCTCACCCACCGTCGTGTAGTTGCAGTTGGATTCCGTCTCATTCAATACACTATATACCAGAAGGTCAAAGAGGATATACTCCCGGGGAACGTATGAAGGCGGGCAGAACGTCGTATAGTTGGCAGGATTTTCCCACCCATCAAACCGAAAAAAGGCGGTGTGTCGAAGATCCTGCACATTGTCGGGATTTTCGGGGTCTCCGGTTACAGTATCTGCCGGATATAGTGATGTGACTTCCGTGGGAACATATGAGTCATTCAACGCCGGGTGAATGCACCCTGCGGTGAGAATAACCAGAAGGAGCCCGGGGATAAGGTAATAGACTTCCATATGGCTTTTACCCCTACCATTGAAAAAAGAAGGAGTCTATGATGACCCACTTCCACTGCAGTACGAGTGCGTATAGATCTTGCCGGATCCGGTTGAATATGATGTACTGACATAGGAGGTCTCTTGTGATTCGTAATATGAAAAGACGTCTGTTGGTCTGTACCATTCAATTCCCTGCTTGCACCATTCATCAGTGAGGGGTGATGTGCGGGCATCAAAGGAAAAGATCGAGCCGTCCCATAGCAATAACTCCGATGAACCTACCGTCCGTTTTATGAACTGACTCGGATCGTCTGTGTCATTATGACAATAGTATCCCAGCCATTCCTCTGTTGCCGTATCCTGAAACCAAATCTCATACTTCCCGGATGTGGAACCGCTACCGATCATCACGTAGTAATTATACTCGTGAGGGAGGGATGATCTTGGGATATCAATGTAAGTATCGGGACCCGGATAAATTGGACTCAGACTGTCATCATACACTACCGGAAATAATCGGATCCGACTCCCATGATTTGTATCTTCGTACTCTACAACAATTTCAATCGTATCAATAGGTTCTCCCGCTGCATCAAAACGGTTTAAATTAATCTCCCTCTCTTGGAAAATAGTATATCCATTTCCAGTATTTGCATAGTAATATGGCTTAATTTTTCCAGTGAGATAAGTTACTTCGTACCCAGAACCGGCCATAAATCTCACTCTGGAGAGGTATTGTTGCCCAGTGTTTTTTATGTAAGTTTCGAGCGGAATGTTCGTCGTTATCTCACTATCAGGGTGATTCTCCTGAGAATCTTCTATGATATTACATACTTTCTGTTTGTTGCGGTAAGAACTGATATCTTTGTAATGCGAAAAGCATTCGAGCGGGAGACTCAGTTCAATACGGTTAGGCACTGCGTTCAACGACCGGAACATTGTGTAGGGTATTGTTAACACTTTGACCGGTTCGTCTTCAACAATTCCCACCTGTATGAGGTAATTGGGGACTCTTTCTACAGAGCAGTCTGCTTCTCCGAACGCAGAGAATGGAAGCGAGATGCTAACAATTTCAGGGGTTTGTGATACTACCTGTCTGGCGAGGTATGCCTCGGATAGAACGATCGTAGTCAGATCAGACTCTTTCATTGGAGAAGCAGGCTCGACACCGCTCCAATCAAAGAGCGGAGGTTGGACGTTGTCAACCAACTGAAATGTTTCATTAAGGGATAATACTTGAGGATCTGTAGTTGCACTCACACCTGGCACCGCAACCACGCTCACCAGCAATAGTGCCAGGAGCACGGGAAGTGCCCGCATTCTAATTTTTGTTTTCATGTTTTTCCTCCAATTTTTTCCAGCCCCGGAGGCAAAAAAGGCGAAACTTTCAAGTAATGGTAAGGCCAACACAGTTTTGCCTCCGGGCACGCGGGGGGTTCAACCATTCTTGATCTGTTCGGTGGACCCCGTGCAACATCTTTTCGATGCTACATGCACGACTTTCGACTTCATTTAATTTACATCTTATGGGCCAATCATCTACACGTCATACAACGTGTAGATGATTGGACCATAAAAAGGATATATTCAACTTCCAAATTTTCCAGTGATAACATGAAGACTTTAAGAATTGCCGTCATGACACTGGTTGTTGCGGCACTGGTTGTATCAGCAGCCGCTGCGCAGGAGACAGAACAGAATAGTGGGTACATTGTATCCCCTGCAGGTGATATGGATAAATTTGGAGGAATTTTACCCCTCAGCACATATTTCACAATTACCCAGGGCGAGAATGACTGGTTTTCAAAATATGTATCATTCGGGACAGACGGGGCTGTTGCTTAGTTCAAACAGCAACTCTTACAAACCCTTCAGTCGAATGAAATTCTCCAGATAGCCATCTGAACAAACCATCGTGAATTCCTATCGCATCGTGAATTCCTGTAGCACCATGAGCCATATCTTTTGAAACAGACAATACTTTTTTCCCTCTTAGTGTTTTCACGTTTTTCTGTCGTTTCTGACATTCGTGAATCCTGTCTAAAACATTCAAATTCCTTGTTTTTAGGATATTCATGGTCAATGCTGCCAGTGCTAATTCTCCTGCACAGAATTTGAGACCCTTACCCTGAAATCTGCTGAACCGCCAATTACTCTTTAGATTCCCATTTACCGATTCAACCATCCATTTACGTTTTCGGTACTGTTCTCGATTTGTAGGAATATCCATTCGCGCATTCATTATACACCGGACAACCTCCGTTTGTTCTGCAGGCACATCCCGATCTTGAAATGATTCCCATGTGACTCTGGCAAGAGATGCAATTACCGGAATCGCTGGAAATTGATCAGAATCGGGCCTGCAGAACTCATCGACTTCAGATAATACCCTGCTATTTGAAAAATCTTCCTTAAAATCCCGCTCTTTTTTGGTTGCAATCAGCAGTTTTGGACCCTCTTTATTCTCTGATAGGATATTTGAGGTTGAGTAATATCCCGCATCAGCGACCAGAACCGAATGCGGTTCAACTTCACAATCCCGGGCAAGATCGGTAATTTCATTGACAAGGGGTTCAAGTTGATAATAGTCATTCTGGTCATTTGTGACTTCAGCTGCAAGTATAAATTGATGAATATCGGTAACAAACTGGACGTTATATCCCTGAATATGCCCGTTTCTGGTCTTCATAATACGGCTTTCCGGGTCGGTAAGATTGACTTTGGCATCTGAAGGAACGTCATAACAGGGCGGGTTTGGTTTCCGTCCTCTTTTCTTTTTCCCAGATTCACGCTCTTCATCCTCTCGTTCTGCCAACTCTTCTTCCTTGCGTTTAGCCTTTTCATTTTGCTCTTCAATAAGAGCATCATTCGCTGCTTTTAGACGTTTAAGACGTCTTTCCCGAGTGGCAAGTTCTTCTGGAAGACGGAAATCCGGGAACGGTGATTGGTCCCCATCCTCACTCTGAGCATCCTCCAAAAGTCCTTCCTCAAATTCCTCAACCATCGCATCTGCCAA
>CAZBYH010000038.1:9506-10902 GCA_964496155.1 uncultured Methanoculleus sp. | reverse complement strand
GCACGAATATCTTTCTCAATATCTGCAATCTCCTTCATGCACTTCGTAATCTGAGGTCTGCTCCTCGCACCGGGTTTATAGAGATCATACCTCTCGTCTTTGATTATTTTCTGCAACACCGGAATCGAGCAGGTCTTCATCCCCACACCAGCACCGGTCACATGGTTCTGCACCGATTCCTCAGAGAGCGTCTCAAACCGGTAAAGCTCTTCGAGACCGAATGCAAAGACATTGTCATAAAAATACTGGTCGGCAGACCCGGTGATGGATTCAATATCCTTTTGTAATTGATTT
This sequence comes from uncultured Methanoculleus sp., assembly GCA_964496155.1. Lineage (GTDB taxonomy): Archaea > Halobacteriota > Methanomicrobia > Methanomicrobiales > Methanomicrobiaceae > Methanogenium. The sequence goes on along the minus strand of CAZBYH010000038.1, from coordinate 10,608 downwards.
CCGTCTTCGTCCCGGATGGTATACTGATCAAGTCTTCCCAGCCGGGAAATATCATACCGGACTCCAATGTCTGTCTCCACGGTGAGTCGTCCTCCGTGCTCCCCGCCCCTGAGTGGTTCGTAGGGGTTAAAACTTCTGCCGGGAGGTTTCCCGAAGAGCATACGGCGAATGAATGCGAGAATGGTTGATTTACCCGCCTCGTTCGGGCCTTTGATGATCGTTAAACCGGGAGGAATGTCTCGTATGGCGTAATTATGGAAATGGCCGAACCCATCAATAAAAATTTCTTTAAGCTTCATGGAGCGTCCCCCTGCATCAAATGGTCAATAAGATACGTCTCTGCCGCACGGACAAGCTCACAAAGTTCTGTTTCATCGATCTCTTTGAGGATACCTTTTCTGCGGTATTGTTCAAACAGCTCATCAAGTTCTTTTGCAAGTGCTTCGTGTATCTCTCCGGTCTGCTGCATCTGCTCAGAGAGTGATACCACATCAGAAACCAGATCGCCCCGCTGCATGATTATATTCCGATCAAGAGTGAGGGCTGTTTTGTCAATGAACCGTTCAACATAGACTGCGTTCGTTGTTGCACACTCCTGTTCACGGAAATATTCTGACAAATCCTTGAGTGCATCTACCTGTACCAGGTCACGGTGCACATCTCCCCGTCCTGTTAAGGTGAGGCGGCATATCGCTGCCTCCGTTGTATTCTCATTTCTAATCTCTTCGATACGTGATTCAATCATTCGCCGGAGTTCATCAAGAGTCCCAATGCCATCGATGGAAACGGTTGCCTCCTGCCAGACAACAGACGCGGTCTCAATAAATTCTGTCTGGATATCCTCGTCAGGACGGATGGTCACGAGGTAACACCCGCGGGAACCGGATTCCCCGATGTCGCGTCCCTGAGGGTTACCGGCATAAACAATCGCCGGACGCTGTTTCTGCAGGACAGACGGTTTATGGATATGGCCCAGTGCCCAGTAGTCGTATCCCTTTCCGGCAAGATCCTGAAGCGAACACGGCGCATACGGGTCATGACCGGTATTGGTGCCGATGGTGCAGTGGAGCACTCCGATGGTGCACGGCCAGTCGTTGTCGCG
>CAZBYH010000038.1:0-9406 GCA_964496155.1 uncultured Methanoculleus sp. | reverse complement strand
TCTGCAATCCGCTGGTTTGCACTCTCATAGATGTCTCCTGCAATGAGCACGAAGTCAACCGCATGCTCAATTGCTGCCCCGATGATTCGTTCATAGGCATCGTAGCCCGCACGGGAGAGCAGGGCTCTGACATCGGTATCCATTGATGCAATGCCGGAGAACGGGCTGCCCAGATGGAGGTCGGCGGTGTGGATGAATTTCAGGCATTGGTCATGGCCCGGTTGTGGCATATCAATGGTTTTTTGCATGTAACACCTGTTAAAAGAGAACTATCTATAGAGTATTGCTTCATATCAAGCTACAATAAGGCTTTTGGAATGGTTGGGCTAAGAAGCGGAATGTATATGCTTGTCTTTCGGATATCATGCCGTTTTGAGGAATCACGGGAATCAGGTCCGTCGTCTGAATGAGGATAAACAAAGACGATGGTCGTCACAGGGGTTTATTTCATCCTTTTTTCTGCAACGATTACACAGAAGTCATGCTCCGACTCCGTTGAACGAATAGAGAAACGGGAATTTATGAGCAGTGCCTCTACCTCACCGGAGATGAAGAACCTGCCATGCGAGAGGAATCTGTGTTCTGTTTCTCCATGCAGGTATGCCTGAATGTGTGGTGCACTGCGTTCAAGAAAACCCACCACAAGGGCACCGCCCGGGGCAAGCACCCGGTATGCCTCTGCAATGGCACGGGATGGGTCATCAAAGAAACAGATGACTGTTACCATCAGAACCGATGAACACGACTGACTTTTGAGGGGGAGCGACTCACCCACTCCCTGAATAACCTCGATTCCACGTCTTCGGGCCATCTGGCCAAGGGCAACAGATGGTTCAATGCCTATCGGAATCCCTAACGGTGCTGCAAACCGACCAGAACCGACGCCTATCTCAACTGCCCGGGCGTCAGGGGCGGAAAGGGACTTTCGGATACGCTCACATTCATCCCGGTATACCTCTCGGTGCACCTCATACCAGTCATCATACGTCTCTGCCTCGTTTTCAAAGATGTCCTGTGGCATGGGTATCACCTCAACCTAATAGTGCATTTGTGTTCGCGGGGAACATGATGGTTGTCCCTCCCCCCCAAGTCCACCACTTCCAATGGAAATATGCCCATCGTTTCCCGTGCATATACACCCTTCACTTCCCATACAGAGACTCATTCACCTGTCTCTCCATACCCGCTTCCCGCTGTTTCAGGGTTTTGATGTCAGGGGTTCCGTCCCCATAGAAATGGAAGAGTGCATAGAGAAATTTCACGGTGATCTCCATCACTTCCCGTTTGAACCTCACCTCAAGCGTCGTATCCCCCACAAGGCCCTTGATGGAGAAACAGTCTTCCTTCTCAAATTTGTAGAACCCTTCACCAACGTTGGTGAGAATTTCAACATGCCCGAAGTTCTTGAGAAAAAGAAAGAAATCCTCGGGAACCGGGTCACTGAGGAGAAACTCCTTCATCCGGGAACCGTCCGCACAGGATTTATGCCTGATTGAGCGAAGAATTCGCACCCTGTGCCACCTCCCGTATCGCTTTTACTGCCGCCCTGCATTCCTCATCGGTCGTGAACCATGAGAGACTGACTCGCACACACCCCTTTCCTTTGGTGAGTGTCTTATGCACCAAAGGGGCACAGTGCAGTCCGGTTCGGGAAATAACCCCATACGCACGGGCCAGAATGAACCCGACATCATCGTTCTCCATGCCTTTGATATTGAACGCAATGATAGGGAGTTCCGGTGTCTCATTATAAATGACGACATTAGGTTCTTTCATGAGCTCAGATATGATATATGCCACCTGTCGCTCGCCTTTTTTGGCAATCGCAGCGGTGCCTGCGGAACAGATATATTTAATACCCGTTGCAAGTGCCGCAAGTCCCGGGTAGTTGTGCGTCCCTATTTCAAATTTCTCCGGCATCTCATCCGGCTGGAAAAGGGAGAATGAATCGGTTCCCGTTCCGCCATACCGCGTTGCTGCCACCCGGGTCGGAACACGGATATAGAAACCACCGGTGCCCGGCACACCAAACAGTGCCTTGTGGCCGGTAAAGACAAAGGCGTCAACGGGAAGATCTCCAAGATCAACAGGTATATGTCCCGCAGTCTGTGCCCCGTCAACGATGAAATAAATGCCACGCTCATGAAGCATCTCTCCGATGGCACGAATATCCTGCACCGAACCGAGCACATTACTTCCGTGGCTCATGACAACAAGCCGGGTCTCCGGGCGGATGGCTTCCAAAACGACATCCGGGGATACCTTTGCGTTCTCAAATGGAACAATAGTGAGCGTAATACGTCCGGCCCGTTCCCGTTCATGGAGCGGACGCAGCACCGAATTATGATCCAGTGCGGTAGTGATGACATGGCAGGGTCCTTCAACATCGGCAATAAATCCGGGAATGAGGATGTTGAGGGCGTCTGTGGCATTATGCGTAAAGACCCAGTGCTCCTCCGGCCCGGCATGAAAGAGCTGGACCAGCGCCTCACGTGCCTGCGTGATATAATCCTCTCCTTCGCTCCCCGCCGTCCGTCCGGATCCAAACACCGGGTTGGCAAGGGACCGGGTTATTTCAGCACCTACCTCCGGGGGTTTGGGCCAGCTTGTTGCGGCATTGTTCAGGTATATCATATCTGAGGGGGTTTTTTTGGGCATTGGCGGTATTGTCCTCCTGTCTTGTATTCTTCCGGCGTCAACAATAAATATGTCCCTTGTGAGAAAACGGGCAGGCACCAGTATTTATCGCAGATCCCGTCCATGACTTTCCTATGGACATAGCAACCGCGACAGCTATCCGGGATGCCGCAAAAGCACTGGGAATCACGGGGGAGGCCAGTATGAGCGAAATTCGCCATCGGTACCATGAAAAAATTAAACAGTGTCACCCGGATGTCGCAGGGATTGACGCTCCCACATCCCATCAACAGACGATTCAGCTAAACGTTTCCTACCACATCCTTATGGAGTATTGCATGCATTACCGGTTTTCATTTCAGGTTGACGATCTGATAAAGACCGCGGAAAAGACCCATTCGGATATCTGGAACGAACGATTTGGGGATGACCCGATATGGGGGTAGCCGGACGGCCAAAAGACGGGAACGGTCTTTGGATCTTTGGTTCTTTCACTCTTTGGTCCTTTCGTTCGTTTGATGATGAAAGAGATCCAATATCCCAAAAGGAAAGAGAATAATCATGAAACGATTCAGCGCAACAATCACCGGACATATTGACGTGGACACTGACCAACAGGTTGATGCAGAAATTCTAATGGAAAACATCCTCCGGGATGTCAGGGAAATATTAGCCGAACGCGGCAGCATTAAAGATTTTTCAATTGCTGTTGCAAACGTCGAAGAAGTGTCGGAAAAAACGCGTTAGTGGTGAGGCCGGGTACTATCTCACGGTCTTTCGGGCATCCGTATGCCCGTATCGACACGGTGCAGATACCCCTTTGCACGCTGCCGGATCGTTTTCCTCTCATACAAAATGAGGCAAAGAGGGGCCAAACAGGGACAAAAAGGGGACAAAAAGAAAACATCCTTCCGGATATTACGTTACCCCAATACCATCCCTTATTTTCTGCTGTGTTTCAGAACCACGGGTGCAGTAACACGAATATGTAAGCCGCATCTCACGCGACAGGGGCAGACAGAGCAGAGACAGGTGAGCAGATGGCAGCATTAAGACAGATCAAAACGGGAAATGAGACAAAAAACGGAAACCAAAGATCACCCGAAACATAGTATGGTACATATGCTCCGAGCCGTCATCCACGTTTCACCGCATGATACTGCCCGTCAATGGTATCGACAAACAGGATCTTTTTGCCATCAACCGGACAGGGCTTCGCTGATTTTCCTTCTTGTATAACGATTCTGCCATCTCTGACACTATGCCCGTCAACCGTATAGACCGCATCAATGCCCCCCTCAAGAAGAGTCTCAACATCAGTAGGACCATACATCTCCCTGATTTTTCCGCACATCAGGAATCTGCCGTCGTTCCCGCCTTTTGCTAGACCAAGACCGGCCATCGTACCGATCACACCGTCTTCGGTACCGCCAAGACCCTCAAGCCGGATGCCAAGATTGGCTGCAAGCGTCCGGGCCTTATTCTGGTTCAGAATAGTGTTCTGCGCATCCCTTCCGTATGCAATCAGGGGGGGCAGAATCTCATCCGCACAGGCAACGGCAATACCAGGATCACTCCCGTCAATAAAATCACTGAGCATGCACTCCTTTGCAATTTCAAAGATCCACTCCTTGTCATCCCGCTCCCGTGCCTCGACGTGGATCACCGCACAACTGTTGTGTGAGGTAAAAGGAATGTCCTCATGTACAAAAAGCTGATGACGGGAGATGCCGTCAACGGGGAATTCCTTTGCGATCTCTGCACCTGTTGCCCTCGCAAGTTTCCCTGTGCCACGTGAATTCAGGGTGTCTGTGTCGTCCATTGCAAGATATATTTTCATATATTTGTCTCCTGTTTCTATGATCATCGAAGCGGAATTGTCAGCAGTCACTATTAAAATGGCATTACCGCCACATCGTTACACCGGCAAAAAATACATGCATAATTTACTCCGGATTTTTACATCCGAGGTAAATAAGATGCGATGTATTTTTCTGTACACCTCACCGGATGTAAACGAGAAATGATCTACAATCACTTTTTCATATTCCCCTGAATCAGTAACGTTACGTATCTCAGGCAACATATAAATCCGTTCACTTTTCGATTTAGAATTGGATATGTAAGTTAAATTTATCCAATTAACATAAAGAATGCAATGCACAAGCACCTATAGCATTTGTACAAGTCTTTAACACTGCATTTCATCTCTGAGTCTCACCCTGATGAATACTAAAAATATGGTTCCTGATACGCCCTTTCAGACGTTCATACACCTCCCTTTGAACAGAGGAGGCTTATCACGCTATTCCGGGCATTTTGACTGATTTGCTGGTATTAACGTCGGATTCCGCGGGCAAACCGCCTGCCGGCCTCCCGTGCCCGCTCCAGGATAGCAGCGTCCCCGGCGATCGCACGCCTCTCAAAATAGCCCTCGGCAGGCAACGTGTCTGCCACCGCAAATCCCAGTGCCTCAAGCGGCCGCTGCATTGCCTCAATGGCAAACCCCCGCTCAGAAGGTTTCGCCTGCTCTGCGACCGAAAAGACAAGGGCCTGTCTGCCACGACCCTCAAAAAAGCTCGAATACGGGCCGGGCCGCTCTGCTGTGAACCGGTAGTAGGGATACAGACGGTCAATGAAGGCCTTCATCTCCGGGGTGATATTGTAGTTATAGGTCGGTGAGCCAAGGATAAGACCGTCTGCTGCCTCAATCTTCGGATAGAGAAGGTGCATGCCGTCGTAAAACCGAGTGCAGGTGAGATCTTTTCGGCAGCGTTCACAGCCCGTGCAGGGAGCAATAGTATAGTCGCGAAGAGAAAAGGCCTCCGTTTCAACTCCCTCGGAGGCCACCCCCTCCAGAAGTGCTCTGAGTAGCGTATCGGTGTTCCCGCCTGCCCGCGGACTCCCGGATATCCCGATGACCTTCATTGCATCACTCCGTCACGGGCCGGGGGTCTTCAAGCATCGTCCGGATGATTTCAAAGTCAGCCGCCATCAACTCGCGGTACGCGGGCCGGTAGATGGTGGCCGCCGGATGATAAACCGGAATAATGATTCGCTCGCCTGTGATCGTCAGGATACGATAGATTTTGCCGTGCACCTCCGATATGGGACCACCGGGGGCAATGCCATAGGACTCAAGCACCCAGCGCATGGCAAACCGCCCGAGAGGAATGATCACCTTCGGACGAATCAGGGCGAGCTGGTCGTCAAGGTAATGACGACAGGCTTCAATCTCCTCGGGAGTCGGATCACGGTTTTTCGGCGGGCGACACTTGACAATATTCGTGATAAATACCTCATCCCGTGCAAGGCCAATCTCTGCGAGGAGACCGTCGAGGATAGTTCCCGCCCGGCCCACAAAGGGAGCGCCTTTGAGATCCTCGCTTTTGCCAGGCGCCTCGCCAATGAACAGAACGCGGGCAGGAACAGGCCCCTTGCCCGGAACGGCGTTTGTTCGCGTCTCCGCAAGAGGGCAGCGGGTGCAGGTGCGGACGGCCTCGTCTAGTACAGTGCGCTCGTGCTCAATGCTCATCTGATATACTCCTTGAGAATGTGTTTGGTTTCAAACGAAAGAAAGGATGTGGTTTGTGGCAAGGGTATCAAGGTGCCACAATCCTGCCGATTTCATCGACATATCTCTGATACCGGCCGAGATCCCCATCATTGAGAGCCTGACTCGCCAGATCATAAAGTTCAGCAATCCGGGTAAGCTTCGCCATATCGCCCTCGCTCACCGGCGGCAGGTCACCCGGATCACCATCTCCGGGGACTTCCCCACCGAAGATGACCGCCAAAGCCTCCTCCAGGGTGTTCTGCATCGTCACCTGGTCACCATAGACAACGATGACCCGTTTGAGCTGAGGAAGCGTCCCTTTCTCAGTTGCCTCCAGATAGAGCGGTTCAACGTATATAATGGAATCCTCGATGGGTATGACAAGGGTATTGCCGCGGAACACCGAGGAGCCGGACTGTGACCAGAGGGTAATGTCCTGTGATATCTCTGTATCCTGATCAATCCGTGCCTCAATCTGCAAAGGCCCATAGGTAAGTTCCTGCTTGGAGAACTTGTAGACAATAAGGGATCCATAGGCAGAACCGTCTGAGCGGGCAGCCATCCATCCGATCATATTCTCCTTGTTTCTTGGGGTGAACGGGATCATCAGAATGAACTCCTCTGACGCTTCCCCGGGCAGTTTCATAATCACATAATACGGCTCAATCTGCTTGCGCTGACCACGGTATATTTCATCAGGAATGACCCATGCGTCCTCTTTGTTGTAGAAGACACGGGGCTCCTTCATATGATAGGTGGCATAGAGATCTGCCTGCACGGAAAAGAGTCCCTCCGGATAGCGGATGTGGCTCTTGAGAGACTCAGGCATATCTGCAAATTCTTTGAAAAGGCCGGGGAAGACCTTGTCATAGGTCTGGATGAGCGGATCTTTCGGGTCGACGATGTAGTAGCTGATATCCCCGTTGTAGGCATCGACGACCACTTTTACACTGTTTCGGATATAATTAAGTCGATCTCCTCCGACGGTGGAGACAACAAACGGTTTTGCGTAGGGAAAGCGGTCAGCGGTGGTATAAGCATCAATGATCCAGTAGAGGCGGTCGTCTGCTACCACCACATAGGGGTCAGAATCATAGGAGAGGAACGGCGCAATGGTCTGTGCACGGTCAATAACCGTGCGGTGGAAGAGAATTTTACTCTTGTCGGTGAGCGATCCTGACACCATCAGCTCAGTAGACCCAAATTTCAACGCATATATAAGCCGTTTTACGAAATTATCCATGACAACGCCACCCCGTCCGTCATAGACATGATAGGCATTCCGTTCTCCTGCCGGATAATCAAATTCTTCCGTGGTAGTAGCCGTCACGACATAATTCTCCGTACCCTCACCATAATAAATTCGTGGCTGTTCGAGCGTTAAATACGGGGAAGACGGGGGGATGTCCTTTAGGTAGAATACCGGGAGGCCGTCATCGGTCACAGCATCAACCGGGTTCATCACGGCGCCATAGCCATGGGTGTAGATCAGATGCTGATTCACCCACGTCTGTGCCTCTGGCTGGAGACCCTCGATGTTCATCTCCCGTGCCGAGACGAGAACCTCCTCGTAGTTGCCGTTGAAGTGGTAGCGGTCTACGTCCACACTATTGAAGTTGTAATACGTCCGGAAGAGCTGGAGCTGTTCATACGTGGTCTTGAGCGGTCGCCAGTCCCAGATACGAATATTTTTGATGGTCGCATCGTTGTTTCGTATATCTGCTGCCGTAAGGTTATACGAGACAGGGAAGGCCACCTCTTCGACGGTATCAAGGGCGTAGCTTGCAAGCGTAAACTGGATGTTGTAGTCCAGATATTGCTCCTCCATATTCAGCTCATTTGGCTCGACGACAAGCCCCTGTACGACCAGGCCAGCGATAATACCAAGGAACGCGATCGCCGCAAAGGCAGCGATACCGTAGGTGATCACCTCAACGCGTTTGAACTTCTGATTGATCAAAAATCCGATGCCGATGACAAATGCCACAGCGGCAAGAATGGTGAGCACCGGCAGGGTGACATGCACCGCGGTATACCCAGCCCCGACCACCGCACCGGTTTGGCCCGAGAGCAGGTCGAACCGGGCAAACCAGATACGCACAGCGAGCACCGCGAAGGTAAGAAAGAGCAGTGCATCTGCCTGCGGCAAAAATGATTGTATCGTCTGTTTCATTGAGGGGCCGCTCTCATATATCGGCCCGTCCTGATATTCAGCGCCTGTGGGATTAAAAAGCGGGTTCCTGAATAAATTTCCCGGGCGGCCCGCAAGATACGGGATGCTGGACAAGAAAATGGTCAAAACGAAGAGGACGATACAGAAATTCAGGACGATATGATAGAACGGGAGTGAGAATACATAAAACCCGACATCAAGGTTGAATATCGGATCGGTTATCCCGAACGATGCCTGATTGAGATATTTATATACCATTTCCCAGGAATTTGAGACAGCCAGCCCGGTAAAGAACGCGAGAATTCCTCCAAATAATACCGCTATCGTAAATCCTTCAGATGAATCACGATGGAGACGGGCAGCTTTTTTTGTCGCATGTCGGATATTCAGATAGGCAAATCCAAAGAATGCCGCAGTCGCGATAACAAACAGCACGATACGGGTACTCAGAATGGAGAGGAATATATCCTCATAGCCGACGGCGACAAACCAGTACCAATCGCCGAGAAAGCCAAACATAGCTATTATAAAGACAAGGATGGCGATGCCGGCAACAATTAGCCTTTGATGGTTCATGGAATCACTCTGGGGTATAATGGCGGTTATAATAGTAAAAAGGTTGGGAAGAAAAGGCACTGTCGAAACAGGGAAAAGACCTTTATGATGAACTGCCAATCTGCCCCCAGGGAACTCCTGTTTCAGGAGAACATGCTACGGTGGTGAACAAAAATAAAGAAAACAGGTTCGGAATTTCTAAAAAAGACCCAATACTCGTATCTTATCCCATCTGACCAGATGCTGGGCAGGCCCCAGCCGCCGGTGGAGCTTTCCTGCCCGGAAAACAAAGAAAGAATTTGTCTGCCCGCACCCGGTTCAGTCGCGGTGTCACATGTCGACCTCCGGGATGCCATCATGCACCGCGAGAGCAGGCGGTCATACCAGAATGAGCCGATCACGCTTGCTGAGCTATCGTTTCTGCTCTGGTGCACACAGGGAGTGAAACGAAAGGTTCCCGGCGAGTATACATTCCGGACAGTGCC
>CAZBYH010000037.1:0-10969 GCA_964496155.1 uncultured Methanoculleus sp. | reverse complement strand
TCATTGCAATCCCAAAAATCAAAGACAAGATGCTCTCTGAGATTGCCCGGGTGAAATGGCAGCCGGACTGGGCTGGCTCAGCACGGTTCCATGACTTTGTTGAAGGCGCCCGTGACTGGTGCATCTCACGCCAGCGCTACTGGGGCATCCCGATTCCGGTCTGGGAATGCGATGCCTGCGATCTCCGCCGGGTATTCGGAACGGTAGCAGAGCTCAATGAAGCCGCAGGGACGGCCCTGACCGACCCACACCGTCCGTATGTGGACGATATTACCATCCCCTGCACCTGCGGCGGGACGATGCGGCGGGTCGATGATATCTTTGATGTCTGGTTTGACTCGGCGATGGCCTCGTGGGCCACCCTCGGGTTCCCCCGGGAGACGGCAGAGTTTGAGCGTCTCTGGCCGGCGGCATTCATCACCGAAGGGCAGGACCAGACACGCGGCTGGTTCTACTCCCAGCTGGGCGCCTCGGTAATAGCCTTTGATCAGGCACCCTACAATACGGTTCTCATGCACGGGTTTGCACTCGACGCAGAAGGCCGCAAGATGAGCAAATCCTTTGGCAACGTGGTAACGCCTGAAGAAGTAGTGTCAAAGGTCGGCGTGGATGTGCTCCGCCTCTATGTGCTCTCTGCAAACGCCCCATGGGACGACCTGAAATTCAACTGGGAAGGAATCCGGACCATCAACCGGACGATCAATATCCTCTGGAATGTCTACCGCTTCCCGTTGCCGTATATGATCCTTGACGCATTTGCACCGGAAACTGCTGCAAACGGAACGTGGAATGGAGAATACATCCAGGCACACCTCTCAGAGATGCCGGAAGAGGACCGCTGGATCATCTCACGCGTCAACAGCCTTGCTGCACAGGTCGGCGTGGACGTGGAGAACGGTATGTTCCACAAGGCCACCCGCGCCTGTCTCACCTGCATCCTCGAAGACGTCTCCCGCTGGTATGTACAGCTGGTCCGTCCCCGGATGTGGCTCGAAGAGGATGCACGGGAAAAACGTGAGGCATACGAGACGATGTATTACGTCATGCGGCGCATCTGCTCGGCTCTTGCACCGTTTGCACCGCACATCACTGAGGAGATCTATGCAAACCTCCAAACAAACGCAGACCCGGCAAGCATTCACATGCTCCCATGGTTTGCAGGCGATGACACACTCATCGATACCACTCTTGAAGAGGAGATGGATGTTATTCGCTCCTTTAACGATGCAGTTGCCACTGCCCGTCAGGACGGCAGCCGCAAACTCCGATGGCCGATCAGCGATACGTATGTGATAACCGACAGCGATGCCGTGGAGACCGCCATCACGCAGATGAACGACCTTGCCTGCCAGCGCGCCAACAGCAGGGCTGTCAGCGTTGTCCGCGGTGCATGGGACCGGATGGGCTGGTCCGCCGAGCCCGTGATGCGGGGTATCGGCCCGGACTTCGGCAAAGACGGGCCAAAGGTAAAAGCAGCAATTGAGACAGCAGATGCCGCAACCCTGAAGGCGGCCATCGAACGAGACAAAGAAGTGACGGTGGACGGATTTTTGATCACAGAAAAGCACATCGCCTTCTCAGAAAAACTGCCGGAGAACATCTTTGCAGCAGAGATGGACGAAGCCACCGTCTGCGTAGACGTCACCCTCACTCCGACGCTGGAAGGCGAAGGATTTGCCCGTGAAGTGGTGCGAAGAATTCAGGAGATGCGCCGCCAGCTTAACCTGAAGATGGAAGACTTCATCACCGCAGATGTGACCATCCCCGACATGCACGTTCATGCGCTTCTCGCAGGCATCCATGAAGAAGAGATTGCCGGAGAAGTCCGGGCCACCTCACTTTCCATCATCCCTAAAGCAGGGGAGACGAAAGACGAGGGCCTGACCACAGAATGGGATGTGGAGGGAGTCCGGATGGTTATCCACATCCAGCAATCGCCGGCGTGAAAAACCGGTTTTTAAGCCCTGAACAGATGGGAATTCACTCCGCGGTTTCCATCATACATCACGAAAAAAATGAATTTCAATCACCATCTCAGCCGAGATGGGAACGGAGCCAGACCTCACCCTCAGGTTCGCTAAAGAGTGGAAGATCATCATCTGACACGACCACCCGGCGCGTCACCGTGACGTTTTCATCCGTGATTGGGTTATACCCTTTTTTTGTCACTTCCGTCAGGTAACAGGCAATGCCGCGCCGTTCCCAGGCAGGAGTCTTTGCCAGATTGATGCCCCGCTCAAACATCATCTCGTGCATTGCCCGCCCCTTCATCCCCCGAAGGTCACGCGCCGCCTGTGTTGCGGTCATTCCCTCAGCAATGAGCGCCTGCTGGCAGTAGCCGTTGATATGGTTGCGCCAGGCCTCCCGCTGGCGCATGATCATATAGGCAATGGCCGCCGGAACATCTGCTACAATGACCCGCGAATCAAACGCCACCGGTTCAGTCAGGTCCAGAGCAAGAGTGAGGGCACTTGCCGCATATGAGGCACAGACCGAGTCAATCTTCTCCACCCGCCCGCTGAAGGGCGCAAGGGGAAAGAAGAGAGAAATTTCGTCTGAAAATGTGTAGGCAAACGATGGCTGAAGCCCGGATGACGACAGCAGTTGCTCAGACACCGTTGCCATGGCATCGGAAAACCTTCGGTCATAGGGCTTTTCAAACCCCATCTCACGGGTAAACCGGTGAAACGCCCGCCCGTCAAGCCGAACAATGAAGGGTGGGAAAATGGAGAGATTTCTGAATATTTCCCGTTCCTGCATACTCGTTATCTCCAAAGATACCGGGGCAAGGAGAGTCGCATGGTCAAAAAATATCTGACCTGCACGCCCGGATACATCAGTCCTCTATAATCTCTGAACGGGACATGCCTGCAAGGTGACGGATAATAATAATATCACCAACAGCCCGGATAATGCGATATGGAATCTTTACCCCCTTGAAATTCGTGAGTTCAAGCACTTCACGGTTCACGTTCCCCAACGCAAGTGACTCCATCTTTTTTGTATCAACATTGATGATAACGTCCTCCACGTCACCTACGTAGACAGCGTTTTCGGTATAAACCTTCATCCCGAACAGCTCAGTTATTGCGCTCTTCATCGTAATCACTGGAAGATATAATCATTAGATATTAAAAATATAGTCCATTCACATGGACAGTTCCTTTCAGATCGGAAAAATAGCAGGCATTCCGATAAAAATTCACTATACCTTCTTTTTGATCATTCCGATCTTTGCCATCATCATCGGAACCCAGATAGAGCTGACGGTGAACCTCGTTGAACAGATATTCGGCCTCCCTGAACCGATTGACGCATCCCTCATCACAGTGGGATGGATGCCATATATTCTGGGTGTTTTGGTCTCATTCCTCCTCTTTGCGGGAGTACTTCTCCACGAAATGGCCCATTCTGTGGTTGGCATGCACAGAGGCATGAAGGTCGGCTCCATCACCCTCTTCATCCTCGGTGGCGCTGCGGAGATCGTGGACGGAGTCACGCTCAAGCCACGGGACGAACTGCCGATGGCCCTCGCAGGACCCCTGATGAGCCTCTTTATCGGGCTTGTCTCTGAAGGAATTGCATATGTCAGCCTCATCTCCATCCCTGACCCTGCAGTCGCCGGACTTCTGTTCTACATCTTCGGTTACCTTGGCCTGCTCAATATCATCCTCTTCGCGTTCAATCTCCTTCCCGCATTTCCCATGGATGGGGGACGGGTGCTCCGCGCGCTTCTTGCCATCTGGCTTCCGATGGAAAAGGCAACCCGCATCGCGGCCGAGATTGGGAGAGTAATTGCTATTGTCATCGGCATTATAGGCCTGCTCACCTTCAATATCATCCTCATCCTGATCGCCGTATTCATCTATCTCGGCGCCGGACAGGAGGTGACCATGATCCGCTATACCCAGCTGCTTGCAGGGGTAACCGTCCGGGATGCAATGTCCTCACCCGTGACCACCGTGCCCTCGGATATGCCGGTAACCGAGGCAATGAATCTGATGTACTCGAGCCGTCATCTCGGGTTCCCCGTGATGGAACGCGGCAGCCTTGCAGGGATGGTGGCCCTGCATGACATCCAGAACGCCTCTGGAATCGACAGGGATGCCCTTCAGGTCAGGGACATCATGACGCGTGAAGTAATTACCCTCACGCCAGACCACGACCTCTACGAAGCCCTGAGAATTCTTGCATCAAACACCATCGGCCGCATACCGGTCGTCGAGAACGGAGAGGTGACGGGCATCGTCACCAGAACAGATATTCTCAAACTGATGGAGATCCGGGAGGTGGACGGCACCAAAACCGTTTACAGCGCGCCCAGGCCGTAATTATCAAAAAATAAGATACGGTTCCAGCGGCGTCTCACCCACAATCTCCCGGAATGCATCGAGAGACGCAAACGGTCGTTTCGCGGTGATTGACGCTGCCCGTTTCTTACCGACGCCTGGAATATACCGGAGGGCCGTTGTTGGAAGAGTGTTGACATTTATCGGAACCGGCAGGGCGGTCAGTGACCGCCGTCCATGGTCGCAGACAACGGCATCAAGCACCGTCCCTAAGGCGACTTCTGCGGGGATGCCGGTCAGAATAGGATAGGTTCCCATCTGCCGTCCGAATGACACCCTGCCACACTCCTCCACATAAATATCAGAGAGCAGCGTGCCTGCCGGAAAGACCCGTTGCAGCATCGGGACGTCAAACGTCTCACGCACATGCTCACGGAAGGCACGGAACCGGGCATCATGCTCACCCAGCGTATTCTCCTTCCAGGCCCTCGTGCCTTCAAAGGGCATCAGCTGACGGATATTGACCCGACGCACCAGAAGGCCGGATGCCAACAGATCCTTCAGGAATTCCTCATTTTTGTCATACGTCTCTTCGGTTTCACCGGCCAGTCCACAGACAAAGTTTAAGCCCGGCAACAGATGAGGCACCCCTCCTCTGTCCCGCATGCCTCCCACTTCGTTTACAATGCGGATGGCATCCATCATCATCAGAGCATCAGCCTTGAGATTATTTGCCGCGACCACCACCGGATCTGCGGTCTCCATACCAAAAGCCGCGATGTCACCTGCGGTATGGTAGCGGACGATGACAGAGAGCGCCTCACGGGCCGCGTCCGGATTGCGGGCAATGGTGCCGGGGTTGACATTGTCGATGTGCAGGGTTTTGAGAGCAGGTGCTGCCTCACGGACTCCGGCGAAGAGCACCTCAAGTGCCCCTGCATCAGGGGCTGGATACTCATTTCTTCCTTTCGTCCCGTAGGCAAGGATGTCCGGCTGGCGTCCGAGGCGGAAGTGCACTGCCCCATGGCCCGCAAGGGCAGCAATCTCTGCATGAACCTCTGCTGCCGAACGGTACTGGGGCATGCCATAGAACGGTTCGGTGCAGAACGAACAGCCGCCGGTGACTGCACGGGCACAACCGCGGGCGGTCTCAATCTCACAGATGAGCCACGGAAACCGGGGGTGTTCAATGATGATACCGCTCCCAACAATGAGCCAGCGCGATAATTCTGGGTACGAGAGTATGCCTTCCGGACGCCCTCCGGCAAGCAGACTCGATAGTGCGGCCGGAATGTCCCCCTCAAGCAAATGGTCAAACCCGGATATGGCCTGCCGGACTGCGGCCTTACCGCCTCCGGGGCTGTAGCCGAACGTGACCGGGCCCCCCAGAACGGTCATGGGGCCACGAAGAGTGGCTGCCACCTGCCGGATCTCGGTCAGGGTGGCCGGGGTGCCGGCAAAATAGGTTCCCGGTACCGTGACCCCGGCAACCATCACCACAAGGGATGACCTATCAAGCGGGCCGAATAGAGATGAATCTGCTCGTAGCTGATCAATGGTCAGATACCGGACACGGTAACCTGCTTCCATGCAGACGCCCGCCACCGCCCGGATATTGGGAGATATGTAGGGGGAAACCCCCAGACAGGCCGGTTCGTCGACATACCCATCGACGATCCATGCCTCAGGCGGATTAGAGTTCATAACCGATAAGTGCAAGCAGATCCCGTGCCCAAAGAAGTTTTCCCTGCTTCATCGGCGGCACCGACCGGTCGTCAAGGTCAAATCCGGCAAACCGTATCACAGAGGCGCCAAGGGCGTCTGCTGCAAAGGCGGCGCGGTCACCATCGGTGAATCCTCCCCAGTTATGGAGATTGCCAAAAGGGCGGGACTGGCAGGTGAGAACAAGCGGCCCCTCAAACCGCGGCACCCAGTGACGGAGGAGCGCCATATTGTCCCCGTGACCGTGGATCACCATCACACAACCCTCGCGGTTCATATCAAAAAAAGAGTCTTCAGCCCCGTCAAGATCGGTAAAGACGGCATCGGGCAGTATCCCTGCCCTGAAGAGTACATCTGCTGCCGCATCTGCCGCAAGAACCGTGCCCTCAAGGGTATCGATTTCTTTTGAAAGTGAGGAGGCATTTCCACATACCGTGACAGTTGCTCCTTTGACGCGTTCGGCGAGAAGCACATAATCGTCCGCATCCGAGAGGGTAGCAAGCAGGCGTGCTGCTTCTTCATCCCCCGCACGGTCAAAGCCAAACGTCTCGCAGATAGCGGTGTAATGAGGTTCCCAGTCCTCAAACCTCATTCGGTTCCTCTTCCTCAACACCGACAATCTTCATAAACCGACGAAGGATAGGATCGATGATGAGTTCCAGCAGGTCATCCTTGTTGCGCGCCATTGAAAAGACGGACAAAGGAATATTTGCGGCACCCATGGCAGAATGACCACCTGCCTCACCGATCTCGCCAAATGCTTCTGCCATCGCCTGACCGATATTGAGGCGCAGGTCCTTGTTGCGGGCAGAAAAAGAGATCAGCTGATCCGTGATGCCGTAGACCACCGCAGTGTTGACCCCTTCAAGCTGAATCAGCATGTCAGCTGCCTGCGGAATGGCATCACGGTTGCGCAGATAGCCGACATTGGAGAAGAGATAGCCTGAGACAATCTTTCGGTTCCGGATAGCCGCACCCATCACCTCAAGTGTCTCCTGTGAAACCGACTGAGAGGTGATCTTTTCCAAAAGCTCGTTATCCGTCATGGGCAGAAGGAAGGCAGAAAGATTGAGATCCAGAGGAGAGGTGTTGCGCCTGAAACCCCGGGTATCCGATATTATACCATAAAAAAGAGCAGTTGCTATGGTTTTATCTACCAAAATATCCAGTTCCTGCAGATACTGAGCCATCAGGCTTGCCGTTGCACCCAGATCCGGACGGCGGTCGATGAAATCATATCCGTTTTTGCCATCCTGGTTTGGATGGTGGTCAATGACAATATTGACGGGGTCATCTTTTGCAAGTGCATTGTTGATTCCCGGCCCCGGAGAATCAACAATCGCAATGTAATTGCATTCTGCACGCGCTTCCGGGGTGATACGCTCCATCTTGATATCCAGCAGATTCACAAAAGCACGGTTCTCCTGATGGCCAACCTTGCCATCGTAAAGAATTTTACACGCGAGATTTCCTTTGGATGCCGCTTTTCCCAGCGCACATAGCGCCATTGCACTGGAAATGGTATCAGGGTCAGGGTTTGTATGGGTCACAATACCCAGCGTGCCCCGCCATGAGGAAAGCAGTTCAAAGAGTTTGCGCGCCTGTCGGGAGGATTGCAGCTTACGTGCATGGTGCACAGCCTTTTTGGCAAAAACCTCCTGCGGGTGAAGCACCACATCAGCGCCCACTGCGTGGTAGATATCCTTTCCGCTCGCATCCACTGCACGTGCAATGACATACGCAGCGGGATTTACCTCTTTTATCGTTCGCACAGCGGAGAGATTTGCCTTCTGATCACTGGAGAGGATAAATGCTACTTTTGGATCCGGAATGCCTTTCAGCATCTCCGTGTCGTTGATATCCCTGCAGAAAGCCTCATATTTCTGATCACGGAGATCCTGCACTTTCTTCTCGTCCTGGTCGATGATGATGATATCATTAGTCTCCTTGAGAAGTTCGTACAGCACATTGTACCCGATACTCCCACACCCGAGTATGAGGTAATCCACCGATGACGCCAACTGAGTTCCGTCAGGAATATTCTCCGGCATGATACCACAACTTTCTGTATTTATGAGATAATTAAGGGCATCCGAAAAGTATATGTCAAATTAATGACCACCTGTGTTGTTCACTTTACGAGGGCCTGTAGCTTAGTCAGGAAGAGCGCCGGACTCTTAATCCGGCGGCCAGGGGTTCAAATCCCTTCAGGCCCGCTAACTTTATTTTTAAGGGTTTTAATCGATTTTTGAAGAATATCATTACCTGTTTATTCTGAGTTAATTTGGATCTCATTCTGCGTTTCCTGAATCTACGGCAAAAAACGGCACGCGCTTTCACTTGCCGATCATGAGAAGCATTTCCTCAAGACTGGGGTAACGTGACTCAATACGCCGTACCGCACCCCCGGCAGCAGCGACTGCCGCAGTCACGGCATTGAGTTCATCCATGCTCTCAGCAACAGACACATACTCCCCGCTTTCCTCTTCAAAACTGATAGAGGCAGGAAGGGTGTCAATAGTATCCGTCACAAACCGGATATGATACGACAGGGATCCAAACTGTTCTCTGAGCTCTTCCATTGTTCCGAAGGCAGCGACCTTGCCCTGCCGCAGGATGAGCACCCGGTCACAGATCTCCTCTACCTGATAGAGATTGTGCGCAGAGAGAAGGATGGTCTTCTGCCGGGTGTCGCGCAGGTGTGCGAGATAGCCAATGATGTAACGCGAGGTCATCGGATCCAGACCGGATGTCGGTTCGTCATAAATAAGGAGGGACGGTTCATGCAGCAGGGAACGGGCGATTGCCACCTTGCGCCTCATCCCTTTCGAGAGCTCCCCAATGCGTTTTCCCTGAGAGTCAAGCTGGAGTGAGGCGAGCAGTTTCTCACTCCTGATGCGGCACTCATCTGCAGGAATACCATATATTTCCCCGAAGAATCTGAGATAACTCTCCACCGTCATCGTCTCATACAGGCGGGACTCCTCAGGGAGATATCCCAGTATTTCCTTCAGG
Organism: uncultured Methanoculleus sp.; assembly: GCA_964496155.1. Lineage (GTDB taxonomy): Archaea > Halobacteriota > Methanomicrobia > Methanomicrobiales > Methanomicrobiaceae > Methanogenium. The sequence goes on along the minus strand of CAZBYH010000037.1, from coordinate 1,943 downwards.
CGTGCGGGGTCACGCCTGACATCGATGCCTTCGATGATAAGGTCACCTGACGTTGGCTGAATCAGGCCTGCCATACATTTCAGAAGGGTGGTTTTTCCTGCACCATTGTGTCCGATAATCCCGAATATACCGGGATCGTTAAAGGAGAAACTTACCTCATCCAGTGCCCGGAATGTCCCATAATCTTTTACCAGTTTCCGTGCCTCAATCATCAGCTCACCGCTCGAAATAGTGCTTGTCAGTCATATGATTTAATCCCAGGGGTCGGGGTAGCCGGAGATGCGCCACGATTCCTCATAAGCCTCTCCTATAACCATGATTCAGGGATCAGAGAGCATTAATGGCCATGACAGGTGCCATTAATTAAAATAGATTAGACTGCCATCTTCTGAATAGGAATGCTCTCTGTAGTGCGCCAGATACTGACCATCAGCAAATGGGAGGTACGCCGGTCTGCAACCACCATGCCACGCGAGGTTATCCCGGTAGCAGTGGCGCTCTTTATCCTCCTGATTGTGGTGACTGGCTATACTCAGGAGAGCGGGATTCACCTGCAGGACCGAATGTATACGGCAGGAGTTGACTCAGCCGATACCGCCACTATAATCCTCGGTGACCCCCGTTTCACCGTGTATCCGGGGACAGCAGGGGAAACAGACCTGACTATCAGTCCCCCGGACATCCGGGCCACAGATACCGATCGGGGAGGTGCGGCCCTGAAGGCTTTCCAGACAGACTATACCCATTATCTGACGGCACAATATAACCGCGAAGACGATCTCTTTGCCGCATATCCCCTCTGGATTGATCTGCAATATGTCAGGAGTGAACTTGATTTCACCGCCACCGAAGCGGGCACCGGCGTCTCCAGTGCCCCCAGCCCCTTCAGGAACCCCACTCCTGACCGGCCGGTGAAGGCTGTTCCGGAACCGGTTGCCGATATTGGATATACCAGGGAAGAACTCAGGGCAGGGCTTGTCGGATCAGAAGGGGAGGATAGAATAGTCGCCCGCTACACCGACGTGATCGCAGGTGAGGGGGTGCTGGGTGATTTTAAAACCCCGTCCCAACTCACTCCCCCTCTGCCGTTTGATGTCATCGTGCTGGTCTTTATCTTCATCTTCCCCCTCTACTTCACGTCCCAGTTCTACATGATGTCGGTGATGAACGAGCGCATCGAGCGCAGGGGAGAGATACTCCTCTCAAGCCCCCTCCGGCCATCAGCCATCGTCATCGGAAAGATGCTCCCCTATCTGGTGCTGATGATCGCCGTCACCGCAGTCCTCTCCCTTACCACCGGCAAGACAGTAGTTGTCCTTGCGGCGATATTCCCCGTCATCCTTTTCTTCCTTGCGGCAGCCCTCCTCATCGGAATGGCCGCACGCAGCTTCAAGGAACTCTCGTTTATCTCCATCTTCTTCTCGACCGTCGCGACATCCTACCTCTTTTTTCCGAGCATCTTTGCAAACATCCACGTCATATCCCTCATCTCTCCCCTTACCCTGATCATCTACGCCGTTGAAGGCACTGCCTTTACCCTCGCCGATTACTTCTACTCCACCTTCCTCTTCTGGGTGACCGCTGGGATTCTCTTTGCCATATGCATCGCGAACTTCAACGAAGAGCGCCTCTTCACCCTTCACCCGCTACGGGACAAGGTGCGGGAGTACATCGCGAGTGCGGTTTCAAAGAAGCACCCGTTTGCCTCACTCTTCGGAATCACCCTCTTCTCTATCCCCTTTGTGCTGATGGCACAGCTGATGCTCCTCGTCCTGCTCTTTAACCTCCCAATGCCCTTCTCCCTCGTGGTTCTGATATTTGCGGCGGCATTCATCGAAGAGTGGGCAAAGTCTATCGGTATCTATGCAATTGCGGTGGAACGGCCCGCATTTCTTACCTGGAAAAATGTCATCCTCGCCTCTCTTGCGGTGATGGCCGGCTTT
>CAZBYH010000036.1:0-11105 GCA_964496155.1 uncultured Methanoculleus sp. | reverse complement strand
ATGATGTTCATATGAACCTCGTCCTCGAAAATGCAGAGGAAGATATTGATGGCGTTTCTGAGAAACGCGGCACTTTGATCGTCCGCGGAGATAATGTGATTTACATATCTCCGTCCGTGGAATAACTATCATTCAGGTGGGTAACAAAAAATGAGTAAAGGCACACCCTCAATGGGTAAACGGCAGAAGTCGTTGCATATTGTCTGCAGACGCTGTGGTAAGATTTCATACCACAAGAGTCACGGCGTATGTGCGTCGTGCGGGTTTGGAAGATCTCCCCGTCTGCGCAAGTACAACTGGACGAATAAGAATTAGAGCCCAAGATACTAATTTTTGGAAATTATTATGTGCGGAATTGTTGGCATCGTCGATTCAGGCGATGTCTCATTCCCCCTGTATTATGCGCTGTATGCCCTGCAACACAGGGGTCAGGAGAGCGCAGGTATTGCAACATTTGATGGTCTGACATTGTTTAAAGCAAAGAGTCAGGGCCTTGTTGCGGAAGTGTTCAATAAGGAGACCCTCTGTGGTCTGAAAGGGGGAACAGGTCTCGGGCACGTCCGCTATCCGACTACCGGAGAAAAGATTCCCGAGAATATCCAGCCCTTCACCTTCACCTTCCGGGGGCGGAAGGTGGCACTGGCCCACAATGGCAACCTTGTCAATACCCTCACACTCAGGGAGGAATATGAAAAACGCGGGCAGATTTTCTGCACGACTACCGACACGGAAGTGATCGGTAACATCATCGCCGATGAATACCATGTTTCAGAGGATGTCACCGAAGCCGTCGCCATGTGTATGCGCCGTCTCCAGGGTTCGTACTCAGTAATACTGATGCTTGATGATGAAATCTGGGCATTCCGCGACCCTATGGGCATTCGTCCACTGTGTATCGGAAGGAGAGAAACCGGCTATGTGGTCGCTTCTGAGTCTGTCGCCATCGACGCCCTTGGAGGTTCGTTTATCCGGGACGTTCGTCCGGGTGAACTTATCTGTCTCAGAAAGAATGGTATCGAGTCGCACCAGATTGCAGAGACCTCTCACCGGGCGCATTGCATCTTTGAGTACGTCTACTTTGCCCGGCCGGATTCTGTCATTGACGGGCGCCTTGTCTATGACGTGCGTCGCCGCATTGGCCACTCCCTCTTTGAGGAGGCGCCGGTTGAGGCAGATCTTGTCTCACCCGTCCCTGACTCAGGGATGGCCCATGCTGCCGGGTATGCAGAGGCGTCTGGTATCCGCTATCGGGAGGGTCTGATCAAGAACCGTTATATTGGCCGGACCTTTATCATGCCCAAACAGGAAGACCGTGAAATGGCTGTCCGGATCAAACTGAATCCGGTACGGGGTCATCTCAAGGATAGGTCTCTGGTCCTCATTGACGACTCTATTGTCCGTGGCACAACGTCACGGCGGCTGGTGAAAATTGTCCGTGATGCAGGGGTCAGGGAAGTGCACATGCGTATCGGGTCGCCTGCCATTAAGGCCCCGTGTTATCTGGGTGTTAATATGCCCACACGTGCTGAGCTGATTGCAAATGATCTCAACAATGATGAGGTATGTTCGTCCATCGGGGCAACATCCCTGCATCACATCTCAATCTCAGCACTGATACGTGCGATTGGGATACCTGAGGAGGAGCTCTGTACCGGATGCCTGACCGGCTGTTATCCCCTTCCTATCGGCAAGGAGCAATGCTGCCCCCGCGAGATTACCTTTGTTGCAAAACATTATCAGGCGGGGCTGGAATCATTCTCAGCAGAATGATCACCTCCCATTTAAACCTTTTTTACTAAAATTTTCCTTAGGTAGTGCCGACGATAGAGCAGTATTTTCTCAATGAGTCGGTCTGGGGGTTCCATTGCTTTTGACACTATCCGTTTGGAATGCGATGACAATTGGGATGGTAATAGGAATAATAATTGGTATCGAAAAAAATGTTACATAGCGAGGAATGGATTTGAACCATCGATCTACGGGTTATGAGCCCGTCGGGATTTCCTGACTACCCCACCTCGCTCCGCTGAGCTACACAATAACCTGTGTGTCATACTACTACGATCCGTGACTTGATATATGTTTTCATACGAATGCGCCAATCTTCCGGGTTTTAGGGTGTGAACCCTCCCTTCCAACAGTTTTAAGTGCATTTGCTCTCATCTGTACACCCCATGGGCAATGATAATACGGACGAAGATGAACTGGTGCGCCTGCGTGAAAAACGCCTCCGGGAGATGGAAGGGATGATGCATTCTTCCGGTCGGACTCCGGGTGGTGTGAAGGAAGTGACTGACATGAATATCGCTGATCTTATTCAGGCGCACCGGTTTCTGGTGGTGGACTGCTGGGCGGAGTGGTGTGGGCCATGTATGACAATAGCTCCAGATATTGAGGAACTGGCGGGAGAGTTTGGGGGAACAATTGCGTTTGGAAAATGTGATGCAGACATAAATCGGGAAGTGATGCGCACCTACCAGATATCTGCTATTCCTACCCTGCTCTTCTTTGCAGATGGGTCACTTACCGGGCGTCTCACCGGAGCCTATCCCAAAGATTCAATACGTGCATCCATGCTGAGGACTTTTGGACTCTGAAACGCGACTCTGCCGGTCAAATTTCCTCGGTTGTCGGGCTCCCCACCCAAAAAAGTGATGTGAGTGACAGGGGGTCTTTGTAGCGGTTCTGTTGCAGGGCGCATCGTGCAGAATTAATGGTTTATTCATATAGGGAGATTTGACATGCAGATCGTGCTCGTGAATAGTGATACAATTATCTGCGGCACCTGCGGGTAAAATGTATGTTTTTTTGGGATGTGCGTGCGCGTTTCTGTGTCGCGGCTCCCTTTTTTTGGGCGTTGGGATACCCTGTTCTGATGAAATGTCGTTTGATTCGAAAAAAACGAGAAATTTTTGATTGATTGAATACATCATCTGAATTATAAGGCTATTTTTAGAAATTTTGTCCTGTTCTTTAATTGAATGCATAATCACCGTTCTTGTCTGTTTATTTAGAATATTTAACGCAAATCCGTGTTTGCTCTATACAATATACTTATATAGCTAATACTGAACCATCAATTTGTAGAGATATCATGGGGCTCATGGGAATAACAAATTATAGGATATGGTGGAGCTCATGAAAATAACGGGATTTGGGTGTCTGAAGCCAATGGGTGAGTATGATCTGGAAGAGCGTGATGAGCTCGTTTCATACTCTTATTCTGGCGTGCATGGTCTGGATTATGAGTCGTCCTGGCATGTGACCGGACATGATGATATTCGTATCATGGTTTCAGAACGCGATGAAGCAGACTAAAAGAACACACACGTCAGCCGTAAAAACTGGAAATAATGACGATTACGGCGCCCGGGATCGATGAAATCTGTCTCGGAAACGATCGATATTTTTTTGCCTTGTGGGGGTAAAATCCTCGTTATAAACCTTATTTGAGTTTATGCTTTGAGGGTTATTGTCCTGCTTTGTTTCTGTGGGATGTGCCTATGCGACTGATGTGTACGCCAAACCCTGCTGTTCTTTCGCGTTTTTCTTGTTTAGATCTCAAGGTCTCTGCCAATTTTACAGGCCCGTCCGAGGAATTTGCCTACCTCCCAGTACGAATTGTCCGGGATCGTCAAAAGGAGAGGCTTTATTATAGCGATATCCGGTTTTCCGTTGATAATACAGGTTTCATCAGCGTAAGCTCCTTTAATTTCTCCGATAAAGAGGTAGTTTGTTGGCAGATCAACCGTCTCGGTGAGTTGACATTCAAGTGTTATCGGACAGTTTTTGATCATGGGTGCATTCTTCATGTCTCCGTAGAAGATGTCAAACAACCTGGACTTATCCTTCTCTCTTCCGGAAACAAGGCCACAATAGTCTGTCTCTTCAATCAGAGCGGTGCTGGGAATATTTACCGAAAAAGCCTTCTGCATGAGGATGCCCTCTGCCGATGCGTTTGATTTGTTTACTCCGATGGCAATCATCGGGGGATTCACGTTTACCCGTGTCACCCATCCGACGGTCAGAAAGTTGGGGTGGTTGTTCAGGTGTGTCCCGACAATGGTGATCGGCATCGGGCAGATAAATACATTTGAGCTTATGGGAATTTTCTTTGTTTTAGAAGATCCCTTTCCATTGTTTTTTTGGGTTAATTTTTGTGGTATCACCATCTCTCCCTCCTGATGATTTCCCCGCACGATGGTCTTCTCTCATCTCCGGTGGATTTTTCTGGCGTGGATAAACGTTGAAGCGTGTTGCTGTTATTTATAGATATGCCAGATTACGTAAAATCTGAAGATAATTCCTGATTAAAGCCTGAATATCCATTATAATTTTAAAAACGAGGCATTTTATATCTATTATATATGATGGTTGAAAATATATTCAACACAGGGATGAATGATAAAAAATAGTTTATTACCGGTTATTTTAGCATTTGTAATGTGTGAGGTCGGGTGTCTGTCAGAAGTCACTGATTTCTCCGTAGGGTGAAGGCAGTCGTTTGTGTGTGGACACCCTCGTTTGCATTAGAGTGCGCTTTGTGACAGGGTTTTGGCCGGTCAGTGCCCGGGGGCTTTGCTGGTGGCCCCGCTTTCGGTGATCTCCTTCCAGGAGACCCGCTTCCACACTCCGTTTTCTATTCGCATCACATCAAAGGCGGGAGGAATGTCTCCGTTCTCTTCAAACACCTTTGGACCGCATACCCCCAGATACCGGATCTTTCCGAGTCCATCCCGGATGCCGTCTGCTGAATATCCGCCATACCGGATGGCCTCTGCTACAATCATCACGGTATCATAGGAATAGGGGGCCATCCAGTTGACCGTGCTCTCTTTAGCCCGCACCCGGTATTCATGGATAAATGTCGGGTCATGGACCTCACTTGCCTGCATCGTGGCAATGAACCCTTCTGCATAGGAGCCGACAAGGGGGTAGAGTTCGGTGGTTACAATGCCGTCTGACCCGACCCAGGCAACGTGAAGGCCCGCTGCCTTTGCCTCTTTCAGGATGTATCCTGCCTCTGTGACATGAGCGATAAGGGCGATACCATCCGTTTCAGAGGCATTGATGGCTGCGATTTCATGGGTGAAAGAGCGCTGTCCTTCCTCAAAGGGTAGTATCTGCTGCACGCTAAACCCTCCGTCATTCTGTGCGGATACAAAGGCTTCTGCAAGGCCGGAACCGTAGGCATTGTCGATGTAGAGGACTGTGATATTGTTTGCCTCCGGGTGGAATATCCGGAAGATTCGTGCCATGCCCCTTCCCTGATAGATATCTGATGAGATGGTGCGGAATACATACGGTCCGTATTTACTTAGGGCGGGTGTAGTTGCTGCCTGTGAGATGAGGACGATATGCCTATCTTCTGCGACTTCTGCACATGCCAGGGCCCCGGCGCTGGTGATGTCACCGATGACAACCGGGATTCCTTCCTCTGCACATTCCTCCATGAGGAGTGCCGCCCGGTCCGGATAACCCCAGGTGTTCTTGTAGACTGCTCTCACTTTTTTCCCTCCGATGCCTCCTCCGCCGTTGATCTCATCGACTGCTATATCCACACCGGTTTTTACATCCATGCCATACTCCGCAAGGCCACCGGAGAGCGGTACCATGATGCCGATGATGATCGTTTCATTCTTTCCGTAATCAGGCGTATGCAATACCGCACCAAAGATCAAAAAACAACCGATGAAACCTGCCATGATGAAGGGCAGATATTCAATGAGTATTTTTTTCATGGTTCTTTCTCCTGATCCGTCCCCGGTTCGTTCCTGTCATCTTTCTTTGTATCCCTCTCAAAACGGGTGGTGAGGGAATGTCCCTTCATCCGGACAATATAGATGAAGAGCATTATTCCGAGGGTCCCGGCAAAGATCATCGGAAGCAGGGTGACACGGACGATCGCGAGGAATCCAGCAAAGGTAGTGATGTCCGATAAGAGTGGCAAAAAGATGAAGATGTGTATTACTTCGATAAGGGCGACAATGATGAATCCGCGGAAATAGGTGATCTCACCCCGGAATAATCGCGCCAAATATCCTGCGAGAATACCCGCCGCAATGGTTGCCATCGCACAGGCAAGGGCGGTCTTCTCCATGCCTGGAACCTGGTAGCGGTATACCGCACCGATAATGCCTGCACATGCCCCGATAACCGGCCCTCCCACGATGCCTGCAAGAATCGGTCCGAGGTCACGGAAGTTGATGATGACTCCCTCAAATACTATTCCCCGGAAGGTGCCGTAGACAGAGAGCGCCCCGAAGATGAGGACGGTCCAGAATCGATCGACCCAGGTTGGGTGTCCGCGAATGACATCCCGGAAGAGGGTCGTGCCCGCGAAGACGAAGACCACGAAGGCGACGACGATCATGCGTTCGGTGAGCGGCAAACCGAACGTGATGATGCCCTCTTCCATAAAAAGCGCCATTAAAAGAAATATGAGGCTCCCTATGGTCATGACCGCGGTCCAGAGACGGTTTGGTCTCTCGGGCTCTTTTATCTGCATATTGAGCCAGATAAGAATGAAGCCCATCACCGCAAAGAAGACGGATGCAATGGCCGAGACCCCGTGAACCAGTCCCATTGGGTTTCCGATGATGACCGCGCTCACGATGATGGCAGTGAAGACAAGGAGAATGAAACGGTAGGTGGTTTTTTCATCTGATTTGATGGCATATCCGCTGTGCAGAATTCCGGAGATGGCCCGTGCCCGTCCGGCCATTCCGGTCAGCACTGCACCAAACATGATCAGATACCCTATGGCAAGGAAAATGGGGGGGCCATACGGGATGGATCCGATGACATAAAGCACTTGGGAGAAGAGTGCATCGACGCTGAATGTCTCGCCATGGGCCAGATAGGAGATGGAAAATCCGGTGACGCCAAGAGACATGAACAGGATGGCGATGATGCTTACAAAAACAAAGGCGATGATGAGGTCAAGATTAACCCCCATAATGGCCTTTCGATAGAATGCCGGTCCCTTCTCATCACCGGCCCGTTCTTTGAGCCATATGGAGTATAAAAGGAGGTTTAAGGATGAACCGACCGCTCCCATGAGGGCCATGACCGAAAGGAGGGACCCGGGCGGAATTTCCGGCATTAATCCCGGAAGCATTGCGGTAAACGAGATGGGGAACTGCGTGAGAGAGAAAGCGATACCGAGGAAGAGCAGAAGAGCAATCAGGACGATGATGTGTTCCAGACGTTCATAGGACTCTTTCCAGAGCAGGACGAGGATGACGGAAAGAGAGACAAAGACGAGTATCGCAATCGAGTCGATGCCCGGCACAAGGTAATCCATGAATATGGCGCCTAAAATGAGCATGCCCCCAAAGGCGAACATTTCGAGGAGGTAGATGACCATCACGAGAATCCCTCCCCAGTTTTTTGGTCCGGGAATGGCGACAAGTCCCTCAAAGATGGTCTTTCCGGTGATCATGGTATACCGGGCGATACCGTTTACGAATGCGAATTTATAAATGAGCGTGATAGCAATGACCCAGATGAGCGCGTATCCGAAGTGTGCACCTATCTCCACTGCTTCTGCAATACCGCTCTCGCCTGCGGCAGCGACTGCCAGCAGAAGCCCGGGCCCGAGAAAACGGAAGTAATCGGGAAAATATTTTTTGATTGTCTGCCAATAATTTCCGGGCATCGCTGTTTCTCCCAGTGATAACTCATTACTTCTTGAATCAAGGAGTATTAAGGGTGTGGGAATTGCCGTGGGGCGGTGGTCGCATGAAGAGACTTTTTTAGTTTGTCAACGCAGTATTGATTTAATGTGTATGCAGGCAGTCTGATACCCTGATTTAGGATATTATCTGTGTCTGTCTGTTCTAACGAAAGGTGATTATGTTTGTCTGCACGAGAGGATTTGCCGATTTCTGATGGGTGTCATGGATTCTGTGAAGATGCACCGTATGGTATGCTTATTGTAGATGCGGGCGGGGAAATCGTCTGGGCCAACAGCGCGGCAGCCCGGATCCTCGGCGGTGAATCTCAGGATGAATTGTATTCCAAACCGGTGATGTCGTTTATCTTCTCTCTTAGGGTAGGGAGCTGGGAGGATCTCTCTCTTCTGGGCAGAAAGACGGGAACATTCACCTGTTCTGCTCTTCCTTCCGGCCGCATGCATGGCGAACCATCCTTCGATGTAACGATCACCCGTGCAGCAGAGGATGGAGAGGAAAGGTATTACCTTTATCTTACGCCGAATTCCGGAAAACAGATCCCAGCCCGTTCTGCACGGCGTGATGATGAGCGGCTCAACCTCGCACTCCAGTGTGCGGAGCTTGGCGCCTGGGACCTGAATCTCCGTACCGGTACGATGGTCATAGAAGGCCGCTGGGCAAAGGTGCTTGGGTATCAGCCGGATGAACTGATGCCCTTTACAGCAGAGAAATACCTGGAACTTCTTTACCCGGATGATCGGGAGGGGTGCCTTAGCCTTTATTTGGGCTGGAGTAAAGGCAAAAATCCGTCCGGCTCTGGTGATGTGCGTCTGCGCCATAAGAATGGTTCCTGGGTCTGGATCCGTTCGCACTGGCAGGTGTTCTGGAGTCCTGAAAAGGATTCGGAACTCTGGGTGGTGGGTGTGCACCAGAATATCACGGAAAAAGTCAAGAAGGATGAGGCGATTCGCGAAGCGCAGAGAAAGATTGCGATGCTCTCATCGGTGACCCGGCATGATATCTTAAATCAGGTGACGGTCATCCGGATGCTCTATGACATCATGGAGATGACGGGGGACATCTCTCCCGATTCTGATACGTGGGAGCAGCTCTCAAAAATCAATGAGGCAGCCCTTGCCATTGAACGGCAGATCAGTTTTACCCGCGATTATGAGAACCTCGGGTCAGAGCCGCCTGTCTGGCAGGATGTCGGGGAGCTGATAGACCGGGTGGCTGCTCTGTCCGAATTCTCTCCACTCAATGTCACCTGCACCTGCCACACCATTTCTGTCTATGCTGACCCAATGCTGGAACGGGTGGTCCATGAAATCTTCACGAATGCGGTGCTGCACGGCGGTGGTGTGACGTCCATCACGGTATCGTGCAGCCTGACCCCGGATAGCACTGCTGTCATTGATATTGCGGATGATGGCATTGGCATCGCAGACGACCGGAAAATAAAGATCTTCTCCCGGGGCATCGGGATAAAGATTCGCTATGGCTTGTATCTCTCCCGGGAAATTCTCTCGATCACCGGCATTTCCATACAGGAGACCGGGATGGAAGGGAAAGGTGCTGTCTTCTCCCTTTCTGTCCCTCAGGAGAGCTGGAAGATCCCAGAGAACCCCGCTCTCACTTCCTGAAATCCGGGAAAATCGTTTTTTTAGAAAATATCGCCATGTGGCATATCGCCATTTGCCTTATTTTCATCTGCTGTATCTTCATCTGCCGTATCGTCGCTCATCAGAACGGCAAGCCAGCGGGTGCGGTCGTCTCCGGCAAGGGTCGTCCGCATGATGACAGCCAGGGGAATTGCGAGGAACATACCGACGATGCCCAAAACCGCCGTCCAGATTAAGAGGGCGATGATGACTGTTAGCGGGGTGAGTCGCATGTCGTTTGCTGCAATCTTTGCAAAGACGATGTTTTCGATGACGAAGTTGAGGATGGCAATTCCTGCAAGGACAATGAGGACGCCGCCCCAGCCGAACTTCAGCCACGCAAGGATGACCGCAGGTACACAGGCGATGAAGAGGCCAATATAGGGGATATAACTGAGGATGATGGTGAGAACTCCCCAGAGAATGGCGAGGTCCACACCGACGATGTACAGGAATGCCCCGATGGATGCACCGAGGAGGATATTGGTCTTTGTCCGCACGACCATGACATCATAGGTGTTTTTGATGAGCGTGGGCAGGTTGCGGCTGATGCTGGTTTTTGGGCCGAATGAACGGTTGAGTTTATCCTGCAGGGTCGGTAGTTCAAGCAGAATGAAGGCGGTGACAACGAGGACAAAGAATCCGTTGACGACTACTCCTGACACATTGCCTGCGATCGACATTGCCGGTTTAATGAGGTTATGCAGGCTGAAGGTGCCTGATCCGATGATGTCGTATATGGAAAATCCATATGTTCCGAGGAATGCATCCACCCCTGCAAGGTTTGCGTTCAGCTGTTCCTGGTACTTTGGGAGTTCTCCGACAAAGACCGCAAGTGAAACGATGGTGAGCACAAAGAGGACGATGCCAATGAACAGATAGAGAGACGTGATGATGCCAGTGCCTGCCCAGACCGGCACCTTTCTTTTCTGTAGCCATACGAGCAGAGGGGCGGCGAGAAACGCCAGCACCAGCCCGAGCAGGATGATGGAGAAGATATCGGCAAACAAGGTGATTCCAAAGAGGAGCACGAGGATTGCGGCAGATGCGATGAGTAAACGCAGGGGGCCAATCGGAGATTCCTTGTATTCCTGAATGAGCTGTGTACGAGGCATATTAGATTAGTGTTGTTGGGAGAGGGGTGATATTTGTTTGTATTTTTTGTTTTAGGGGGTGTTTTTCTTATTTGTTTGCTCTGTTACCGTGTTGATTTTGCATCTCTATTAAAAAACGATTTGAATTAACGGGCTTGCAGAAATGCTGCGAAGTGAAAGGGGCTGTGCTTAAATATGCAAACCTATCGGTATCGTCTGCAGGGGTCACAATATATCCCTTATTCTTTCTATGTCCTCCGCAAACGGCTGCTGATAGACCGTGCCGCAACAATCAGTGTTACGGCGAAAAATTTCAGCGTTTTCATGGTATTGGGGAGAATTTGGAATTGAAATATCATTTTTGTGATCCAATCAATTTCCTGTCGTGTGATGGGTAAACGATTGGGCCATAAAATGTTAATAAATGGGGGTAAGAGTCATACACGTAGCATCGTAATGATGGTTTCACGGGTGTCTCCTAACCAATCAAGAACAGCTGAACCCTACACGTGCCCGGAGACAAAACTGTGTTGGTGTTAACATTACCTGAAAGATTCACCATTTTATCTTTTAAAACATGAAAAATGGAGGAAAATGTATGAAAATGAAAAAGGGCATGCTCCCTTTGAGCCTGATGACAGCGCATGGAGAGTATATCCAAATTTGGAATACCT
>CAZBYH010000035.1:0-11311 GCA_964496155.1 uncultured Methanoculleus sp. | reverse complement strand
TTGGTATTTTCATAATTATAAACCTCCTGCTGAGAAAACGAGATAGAATATCAGGAAAAAGAGAATGACCGGGACTGCCACCGCAAGCATCGCAAACCGGTTCTCCACATCATCTGCCGCAACAAGCCCTTTGTACTGTAAAAAGAGCATCCAGATAGCAGCAATAGGCGGGCCAAAGAAGGGAATGAGCCCCACTGTGCCAAAGGGCGTTGCCGCATAGGCACATGTCCGGAAGGTCTTTGTCACATCATCGCTCTGGCCAAAAATGATCAGCAGGATGTACATAACAAGAGACCAGATGAGGATGCCCGCAATGCCAAGGATGACAAGTCTCGGGATGAGAAGGAGTGAACCCACAATATCCCCCCCAAGAACCGCCATCTGGGGATACTCCGCTGCATCAAGAGAGCCAGCGAAGAAATGCAGCACAACCGAGGTTACAGCTGCAAATATCGCGAGAACGGTTGCAAGATACATTAGTGCCTGCCCGAAACTATCGTTTCGGGTATACCGGAATGCATCATTCGGCGAAGCAAGAAAACCGAAAAACTTCTCAACGAACGGGACATCTGAGAAGCCCGTCTCCTGACTCCGGAACCGGAATGAGGGTTTTTCTCGTGCCTGTCTCGGTCGTTTCTCCCATTTTTCACGTTTCTGACGGGGAGCTCGTTTTTCTGCCGGATAATCATCTTCTGTTGCCGCATCAAAGGGCAGGTCACGGATGCCGGCGGTGGCCTGTGACGACCCGCCATCGGATCCGGCCCCGGATCCGCTCCCGGATTCGACCGGCGTACCGCAATCCGGGCAAAATCGGGGGCTGCCCGTGAGCGGTGCTCCACACCTCGTGCAGAACGTTGCGCCACCCGGGACAGGCCGCAAACCCGTTGACCGGGCGGCCGGAGGACGCGCGGCAAAAGCCACAGGTGCGGCGACATTCTCTGTGAGTGCTGTGGCCCATTCATCACGTTCCGATGCACGGCCGCCGGAGTACCACTCCGAGAACACCAGTATCATCGTCCGTTCATTCCCGTCTGCCGCCCGGACACGGAGATGCAGGGAGGGATCACCCCCCGCAGACTCCTGTCGTGCCACGCCGGTAATCTCTCTCCTATGCACCACAAGCGGTGGCGCATTCGAGTCCTCGTGCCGTACGAGGGAGATAGTTTCCGGTGTCAGGGAGGCAATGAACTCACGGCCTTTCACGATGATATGCTCTGCTATCAGCCCGGAAACAGCAGGTGAAGGACTTTGCACGGGGACATTTCCCGGCTCAGAATTATGGTTAGGCGAAGAAACAGGCGGAACAGAACGAGAGGGGGCTTGCCCGGATACCACAGTCTCTGCCTGCCCCGTGGAAGGCAGAACTTCAGTTTCAGGCTGATCTGGTATGGACGATGGGGGGACAGCAACCGGGACAGGGCCCGGCGGGGCCGCCGTTTCTGCAAGCATACCACTCACCAGATCTGCCATCCGGTCCCGTTCATCAACCGGTTTAAACCCGCCTCCCCCGTCAAATACAAATACCATCGTCCGTTCACCTCTTTCGGACATAATCGTAACGGAGATGGTCGGGTCACCTTCTCCAGTCTCACCACGGGAGAACACCGATACCGTGCTGAACAGAATATCAACCGGGGGTGCATCCGGGTAATCCGGCTGGATAAGAATGAGACGTTTTGGCGTGAGGAAGAGATCAAAAAAATGAGATTTGACCCTGACTGAAGGTGAGGTCGTCACCAGTTTTTCGTCATCGCCGAGGTCAGGATATATCGTATAATCACCTAAATTATGTTTTTCTTTAGATTAAAATATAGTATCGCTCTCATGCATGTCAAATACCCCTTTTCAGAACATCTCTTTTCCCCCCACCAGTCAGGTATATCATTTCATTCACTCTATATACTCACCTATGCCAGATCACGCATACCGGCGTCTCTGTGCCGGCATTCTTATCCTCATCGCAACTGCCCTCCTCCTCTGCCCTGCCGCAGCAGGACTGGCACAGTACCGCATCCACACCAACATCGATAATGCACAGGTATATTTTGACAACGCATACCAGGGTGAGACCTCAGGGGGGGTTCTAACCCTTAGCGTCCCCAGTTCCCGCTATAGCACGGTTGAAATCCGTAAGGTCGGATATACCCGTGTTTCACAGAACCTGCCCTATGTCCCGGACGGATCGTCCACTGACCTCTATTTCACCCTCAACGCAGACAGCGGCACGACCACCGCTGCACTTGTGGTGAATACCAATCCCTCCGGCGCCTCAGTCTATGTCAACGGTATCTATCAGGGAATTGCCCCCGTGACCGTCGCCCATCTCCGTCCGGGCACATACACCATCATCGCCGAGATGCCAGGTGCTGAGAGTGCAACGCAGACCGTCACCCTGACCAACAATGAACGCCGGGCCATTACCCTGAATCTGGGGGGCAGCGGGACCATCACCTTCACCTCTGAACCTTCCGGCGCATACATCTCACTCGATGGCACCATCATCGGCACAACACCCCACACAAAGACTGACATTAAACCCCGGGAGCACCAGATCGTCATCACAAAAAACGGTTACTACAACTGGCGTGAAACGATTGACATGACCAGCGGCGGCAGCCGGTATATCTATGCCGTCCTCAATTCTGTCACGCCGGAAAATGCCATCCGAATCCAATCTATTCCATCCGGCGCCGCAATATATCTCAACGGCATCTTTCAGGGAGAGACGATGGAAAACGGATATTTCCCCATTACTGACATCAGAACCGGACAGCATACCATTCTTCTCAAACTTAACGGATACAAAGACTACCAGAAAACGGTCTCTCTCTCAGAAGGGCAGACTATCACCATTTCTGCCGATATGGTGGTGGGAGTAGGCAGCGCCACTCCCACTCAATCTACAGCGACCGGAAAACTTGCGCTGAGCACCAGTCCACCGGGTGCCCAGATCTTTATTGACGGCAGCCTTTCCGGAAGGATGACACCTGCCACCATCTCAGCCATCCCCGCGGGTACTCACTCCATCCGCCTGCAGCTTGCCGGGTATGCGCCTGCTGAGGCAACAGTGACCATCACCGCCGGACAGACCACCTCACTCTCCCTGCCACTCGCCCCAGACGGGGCGCAAACACCATTGCCCACCAAAACCCCTGCACCCCTCTTCGTTTCAGTAGCAGGATTAATGGCTCTGCTCTTCATACACTCCCGCCGGAACCGATAAATGAAAGAATCCCTCTCTATTTTTTCCTACTCTTCTGAAAGCCATTTCTCAAGGATTCGACCGTTATAAACTAAAAGAGAATGAACACAACCTCCACGAAAGAAAAAGTGGACTCCTTTTGACGTCTGAAACCGTGACTATGGGAAGAATTCAAGATGCACGAGAATTCTTAGAACGGCCGCGGCTCCCCCGTCAAGGTACGCTGCTCCGCAGATAGCCTCCATGCACTCCGCAAGCACCCGCCCGGACTGCCATATCTCCTGCCGGGATTCCCCCTTTCCCCACTTCACATACCGATACAGGTCAAAAGACTCGGCCAGACGGCGGAGAACCGTCATATTAACTAAATTCACCTTGGCCAAAGAAAGCTCACCCTTAGTCTCCACCCCTCCTCCGAGGAGATGCTCCAGTACCACTACATCGAGGGCCGCGTCGCCGAGCGTTGCAAGGCCATCCATCGTACTGCCATCGCCTAATCCTTCTTCCTTTGCCGCGGCAAGCCGGGTGGTAGCACGAACAAGCAAGGCACGACTCTGAAATCGATATCCCAGCGCATCTTCCAGTTCATCGTAGAGCACATCCATAGATATTCATGTTATCTGGAAGGAGAGAAGAAATAATCCCTTCTTTCCCCTCATTTAACCTCCCAGCCGCCATGGGCACCTGTACCAAGATTTCCTGCCGGAATTACGGTAGAGCACCGATGGACATCTCGATAAAAGATATTCATCGGCAGATACTACGGTTTTATCATATTGATTGTCACCATTTTTGTGTGCCACCCGCTGGTGCCTTCCTTTTTTTCGGTCGGACCATTTCAGGACAAAAGGATTATACCCCGCCATCCCCTCTGTTCAATTATATGAGAAGAGAAAGACAACCAATGAAGATGATACTGCACCTGTGCATGCTCGTTGCCTGCTTCGCCCTTCTGGCAGGGACAGTTACAGGATATGTCATCACTTTTACTGTGGACCCTCCCGAGGCCATGGCGGGGGAGATGGTAACGATCATCGGCACAAGTACGATCCCAGCCGGATATACTGACGAAGCAATCGTCTACCGACAAGTGCCGAACTACCAACCAAGAGAAGAGGGGAGGTATCCGTTCACGATCTCTGAGGGGGGAAACTGGGGATTTACCATCGACACCACCGGATTTACTCCCGCGACCTATAAAATTCAGCTTTCGAAATCCAAGGACTACCCGTATGGCTCTTCTTCGGTACTGATGCAGACCTTTGTCATCACCACCCCTCCGGAAACACACGTGCCCGTCACTAATCCGGCACCAACCACCTCACCAGAAAAGACCGCATCAACCACCAGTGGACCGACACCGACCACATCACCCGCAGGTATTGAAACCGTGCTTGTTGCCACAGGCATCGCTGCTCTCGGATGCGCATGTGCACTCAGACGACGAAACGAATAAAAAAGAAATATTTCAGAGAATGGTTGCCTTTGTGATGACAATCTTCTCTACCGGGCGGTCGTTTCTGTCTATCTTGGAGAATGCAATGGCATCGACGACGTCCATTCCCTCCACCACTTCGCCAAAGACCGGGTGTTTGGATGGGGTTTCACGGTTATCAAAGTCCAGGAACTTGTTGTTCACGAGATTAATGAAGAACTGTGAACCACCGGTGTTCGGCTGGCCGGTGTTCGCCATTGAGATGGTTCCGCGGGCGTTTGAATGACCCTTGACAAACTCATCTTTAATGGTGTAGCCCGGGCCGCCAGTGCCGGTGCCCTGAGGACAACCGCCCTGAATCATGAAATTACGGATTACCCGGTGGAAGACGATTCCGTCATAAAATCCTTTCTCAACGAGTTTTTTGAAGTTTCCTGCAGTGATTGGCATGTCATCATAGAGTTCGATGATGATGTCGCCTTTCGTGGTTTCTAGTTTCACTTTGGTAGGCATCGGGGTTGCTCCTTTCGTGTACAGGCACTATCGCACCTGTATTCTCAGTCTTTTTGCACCCCGGCAGATAAATAATCATGGGTTTGGCCACTTATTCCGCCGCAAAAGGCATATGCTGCCACCCCCCTAATCTATCGAAAGATGAAATGGTATATTCCCCTTATCATTGTCAGCAGTTGTCTGCTGCTCTTTGCCATCTTCGGCGAACCGGGCACTCCGGCACTCAGCTACGGGACGTCGGCCGCTCTTGCAGAGACTGACTCCACAAATCTCACGCTCACCTACACCGTCACCCTGACCGTGAAAAACACCGGAACCGTCGCCGCAGACAATGTAGTTGTGACAGTTTACCTGACGACGCCTCCGGGTGCGCCTGAATGGCACCAGGCAGACCTAATTTTCCCCATCGGGCGTCTTGCAAAAGGAGAACTGACAACACATACCGATACCGCCACTCTCACGGTGGCGGAAGAGACATATCTTTTCCTTACCAGCGGGACGCTGCTCCCCGAGACCACCATTGTCGCTACCTACTCTGATGCCTTCTTCTAAAATACCGGCATGAAACATATCTTTCATACGATGTTCAATGAAGAACCGCTCCTTTTTTCAACGGAGAAGAGATCTGACCCTTTTCCCGGTAATTCCACCCACTGTCTCCCCAAACATCTCACGGAAAATAAAAAGAGAGGCACACGGGCCATGTTTCATCAGGGCAGGTCACTGGGTTCATCTCCGGATCCCAGTCATGGCGTTTGCGCAGGCGAAACACCGTGATGCAGAAACTCCCTGACCTATCCAAATATGCACAGTTTTTTGCCTTCCAGACACCCCTTTTTATCAGGAATCCTATGGACATTCTACTTGCAATCGACATTATGGATGGATATGTTGTTCAGGGGCAGTCCGGCAACCGGGCGGGCTACCGCCCTCTTGACTGGGGACTGGTCCCGGATGCAACACCCGCCGCATACACAGCGGCGATGAAACCGGTCTATGGGTATGTGGCTGATCTAAACGGCATTGAAGGGACCGGCGGGGACAATGAAGAGGATGTCCGGGCCTGCTGCCGTCTCCTGAAAAAGAGCTATGTCAACCGCGGCTGCCGGGAGTATACGGTGAGTGAGGAAGACCGTCGAAAGGGCATCTTCCCGGTAATCTCAACCGAAACCGGTGGACAGAACCTTGCCGCCTATCATGGCGGCGCCCTCACCGTTGACCTGAAAGCTGACCGGATTTATCCAACCGGTGAAACGCCTGCATCATTTCTGAAAGCGGCAAACAGCTGGGATTATGATGTCTGCATCATTATTAATCTCGGCTCGGTGGGAACCGAACAGGGTCTCCCTGCCTATCTCACTGAGATGCGTTCGGCCTATGAAGGCACCCTCTTCTATGGCGGCGGGCTTGCATCTGAAGCTGATTGTATGGCTGTTAGTGAAGAAGGCTATGACGGGGTATTGGTTGCAACCGCAGTGCACCGCGGAAACATCCCGTTTGAATGGATTCGGCGTGGCACATACCCATAGATACTCTATTTTTTCTGAGGAAATGGAGATGCAGTTATTAGTGGGATTTATCGGCGAAAACAATTCAATACCGTAATAATTGACAAATAAATCAAGCCATTCATAGTATACCGGGGAACACAAATGAACGAAAAACCAGTAAACAAAAATTGCTGTTATCAATCGGTTTACCGTTTGAATGTAGCAAAAATCATGCTTTTAGGTTGATGCGGCCCGACAGATATGTGAGGATACCGGCGATAATTTCGTATATAAAAACACATCAGGTCAGGCGCCTTTCTCCGTCCGCCACCCACCAGGAGGCACCTGCAGTTCAAAGTGGGCGCCTGTGCCTTCGTTCCCACACTCATGGATCGTGATGCCAGTGATGGCGAGTATCTCACGGACCAGAAAGAGCCCCAGACCGGTATTGCTCCCATATCCCCGGTTAAATATCCTCTCTTTCTGTGCATCCGGTATACCCACCCCATCATCCTTCCATGCAATCGTGAGCACACCAGATTCTTCACGAACGCAGGAGATACTGACCTCGGTGGCATTCTCAGCATGCCGAATAGTATTGTCCATCAGATTAAAGAATACCGTTGTGATCAGGGGATCTGCAAAGACCTCAATTTGCTCACAGGAAACAGTGGCCGGAAAGTCAGCCACCATTGCATTATTGGACACTATATTCTGAACGGAGAACCAGTTCGGTTCATTTTTTCCAAGCTGCTCATACTCCCGGGCAAGGGCAATAGTCTGCTCAATCAGGGATGCTGTTTTTTGCATCTTTTCCAGATAATCCCCGATTGCCGGGTCTGGATTCATCTCTTCTGTGGCGGAGAGATATCCAATCAGGGCCATCGCGTGATTGTTAATGTCGTGGCGGGTGATGCCTGACAGAAGTTGTAGTTTACGGTTTGCCAGACGCAACGCATCTTCGACCTGCTTTCGCTGGCTGATATCCGTATGCGTGCCCACCATCCGGACTGGCCGCCCTTCACTATCTGTTTCCATCACCCGCCCACGGGCGAGGATCCAGAGGTACGAACCGTCCTTCTTTTTCATCCGAATTTCCCGGGAAAAATCCCCTTGTGTAGTAACGCTCTCATGAATGGCCGATTGAGCCGCTGCACGGTCATCCGGGTGCACAAACTCCCACCAGGCGTCGAGCGTGGTGGCAAATTCGTCGGATTCATAACCAAGCATCTGCAGATACTGCGGACTGAAATAGGCCTGCCCTTTGGGAATGTTCCAGTCCCACAAGCCGTCATGTGCAGCTTCAAGGGCAAATGATAGCTGTTTTCTGCTATCCTTCAGGGCACGTTCAATCTCTTTCCACTCGGTGATATCCTCTGCAATACTGAGGAGAACGGTACGTTCTTTCCACTGAGCAACAGAGATACGCACGAGAACAGGAAGGATACTCCCGTCTTTGCGATAGTGTTCTGCCTCAAATACTGCCTCACCCTTTTCGTTCACTTCCTGAATAAATTTTTCAATCCGGGCGGCAGAAGCAGGCACATCAAGATCCTTCAGCCGGAGGGCCATGAACTCATCCCGCGTGTAGCCATGCATCGCGAACGTGCGCTCATTTGCGTAAATGAACTGTCCATCATAATCATGAATCGCGATCGCAGACGAGGCATGGTTCACCATATGCCCGAGGACTCTGGCCTCCTCTTCCACCTCTCTCCGGTTGGTGATGTCAATTATCACGGCGACAAAGACCGGGGGGGTGACCACCCGTGAGAGGTGGACGTGAACCTCAACCGGATAATCAGAACCGTTCTTGCGGCGGTGGACCGTGGTGAAACTGTCCAGATTCTTCGTTCCATGAAGCAGGGGTGAAACAAGTTCCCAGAAAGACTCATACGAGCATTCCGGCTTTAGATCAACCGGGGTGAGAGCCGAAAGCTCCTCCATAGAATATCCAAGGTTCTCCCTGCCACCCCGGTTCACCTGCAAAAACCGGAGGGTGGTTGCATCAAAGATATAGATCTCATTAAGGGAGTCATCCAAGATATTTCCGAATAACGAAAGGTGGTCCCGTGTCTCTTTGAGTTCCGTGATGTCAGTATGGGAGGCCACCGACCGGCCGGTTCCCGGAATGAGACCTATTGTCATAAAAATTTCACGCACACTTCCCAGCCGGTTTACAAACCGGAACTCATAGTGTTCCGGCGCACTCGTTGGGTCGCACCTGCGTGACCGGTGATACCCTGTTAACCGGGCGAGGTCATCCGGGTGCACAAACAGCGTCCATTTCATGCGCCCCTCAATCTCCTCCTGCGTATACCCCGCAAGCTCGGCAAACGCAGTATTTGCAAGAGAAATCCCTATATCCTCCTCGATGATAACCGTCGCGGACCCGGTATGTGCAAAGATTCCCTTGTATATCTGCTCAGACTCCTGGAGAGAATGCTGCATCGCAGTAATTCTCTCTTCACGGAGGTTCAGCTCTTTATGAAAGGCGGCCAGCTCTGCATAGGTGTTGCTAAGAGTCTCTTCGGTGCGGCATCGTGCCACAGCACGGCGTATTTTATGCACCAAATCCGCAAACTGGGGTCCGGGAGCCCCTGCCTTCTCCACATAATAGTCAACACCACTGTTGAGCGCCTCGATGACAATCTCCTCACGGCCCTTTCCGGTGAAGAGAAGAAAGGGGAAAGAACCATATGTACTGCGGATATGCTTGAGAAAAGCAATCCCGTCCATGCCCGGCATCTGGTAATCAGAGACGATGGCATCAAAATCACCGTCAGCAAGCAGCCGAATGGCATCCTCGGTATTGTCCACGGTCGTAACATGGATGCCCTCTGACCGTTCCAGAAAGATCTTCCCGATCTCCAGCAGGGCAGGTTCATCATCAACGTAGAGAACCGAGATGGGTGCATCCAAGACCTGCGGGAGTTCCATGATAGGAAATTTATTCCGTAATCAGCATAAGTCTATCTCTTGAACCCGATATCAATATTTTTTGATGGTTTACATAAATTCGTTTCAATTTATCAATTTTTTGTGGAAATACCGGAGACCGCTCCATCAATCGGCTATGCTGAGATAGAGGTGACATAAACCGCCCGGAAAAAGCCATCCTGCTCATCAGATATTCCGCATGACCCTATTGCCACATCGGTATTTTTCGTGCGGGAAAGACAATGATTCACGGTAATGACACTGAGTGACGGCACACGCGGTGTGCTTTATATTCTTGCGGCGGCATTTTTCTTTGGATCAGCCGCACCGCTCACCAAATTTCTTCTCACCAGTGTCGCCCCGGTTACCCTTGCATCATTGCTGTATCTGGGAAGCGGTATTTTTTTTGCCGTTTTATGGCTTGTGCGCCGCAGATTTTTCACGGCAAACCATATCCGCGAAGCCCCTGTTGAACGACACGATCTGCCGTGGCTTGCAGGGTCGGCGATCTCGGGAGCGGTCCTTGCCACGCTGGTTTTGATGGTCTCCCTCCAGTATACTCCTGCTATGACGGCGGCAGTCCTCCTGGGGTTTGAAGCCGTTGCCACGACACTCGTTGCCGCCCTCGTCTTCCATGAGCCAGTGGGCCGTCGGATATGGGGGGCTCTCGCCTGCATCACCATCGCCTGCGTAGTTCTCAGCTGGGACCCGACAAGCCCGTTCGGATTTTCCCTTGCTGCACTGGGCATCATCCTCACCTGTTTTCTCTGGGCCACAGATACAAACATCTCCCGTCATGTTTCAGGGAAGGATCCAATACAGCTGGTCTCCATCAAGGGCCTCTCCGGAGGTCTCATCCTCACAACGATAGTATTCGTCCTTGATCAGCCCTACCCTGAATTACCCTTCATTTTCGCTTGCATGGCTGTCGGCATTCTCGGTTTTGGCGGTATTATGACGATCTGTTTTCTCCGTTCTCTCCGGGTGCTCGGGGCAGCCCGGGCCGGTGCACTCTTCTCCACAAACCCGGTGTTCGGGGTCTTTGTTTCGCTATTGATATTCCGCGAACTGCCGGAGTCAGGATTTATCATCGCATTTATTTTTATGGGGTTAGGAGTCTGGCTGCTGGTTTCAGAAAAACACGCACACCATCACATCCATGATGTGCTGCACCACTCGCACCGCCACACCCATGATGACCTCCATCATGACGACCACATTCACGGCCCTGATGCGCCTCCGTTGGATGAAAATGGATATCATTCCCATCCACACTGGCACAAACCTATGGAGCATGATCACCCCCACCGGCCGGATCTGCATCACCGGCATAAGCATTGAAGGACTCCACTTTCACCCCACGCCCGCAAACCCCCTTTATACCCCAAACCACAAACCCACACCCTGCCCGGGAAGACTGGCATGCCTGACCCCGCTCCTGTGCCTCTCATCATGCAGGCGGCAGGCGACACTTCCCGTGGTGAGATGCACCTGTTAAGCAACGCCAATCCATATCCAATTGATCGGCATTCGAGCCATATTCCTGTCCTATGCCACTTTGTTTAGACAAAATCGAACAAACGGATAATTCAATCTGAGAGAGAAAAGAGAAAACAGAATAATTAACAAAAAAGGAAGAGACGAACCTCTACCTGGAACGAATCTTCTCCTCTGCGGCTTCCAGCGTATTTTTCAGTTCCACTTCACGAAGCGGTTTCACGATATAGCCCA
>CAZBYH010000034.1:6526-11414 GCA_964496155.1 uncultured Methanoculleus sp. | reverse complement strand
ATAGAATTTATCTGGAAAAGTATCAAGAGAGTAATCTCAAGAGAATTCATTAAAGATCTTGCTCATATGAGATGTCTGATAGAACAAAATTTCTTAGAGTTTGCATCAAGTTTGAGTTATGCTAACCGGTGGATAATGAAGTTTGTTAATGGAGAATTTAATTAATATAAGTATGGTTCTTGACTATAATTCGATTGCGTTATGCATCCGGACCTCAAGCGAGATAAGAGCTGAGTCATTTGACGAGATAAATCATGAAAGTCAGATCCAGGCAGTATAATAAACCGTTTCCCTTTCGATTTTCCCGGCAGATTATTTACCATTGCATGCCGTAACCATCAATATTATGAATTCTCCTCATATTGACACCCTGAGAAAACATGAACCGGAGATATTCAAACAGTTCGGAATCCAGAAAATAGGTATATTCGGATCTGTTGTGCGAGGAGAGGATAATCTGGATCGCGATATTGACATACTCGTTGAATTTTCACCTGAAGAGAAAACATTTGACAATTATATGGGGCTGAAACACTATCTTGAATCTCTTTTTAAGAGAAAGGTAGACCTGGTAACAACTGACGGGATCCACCCTCTTATCCGAAAAAATGTGTTACGTGAGGTTGTATATACCGCAATGAACAGGGAAAAGACGTCGCTTGAATACTAAATAACAAGAGGCTTCCCAATCCCTGAAAGAACGTTCAGAATACAATACAATCAGTAAGCCTTGCAACCTGCGTCAAAAAATGATAAGAACAGATCAATACTGATCTCTTACATCAGAGTAACAGAGACAATCTCTGCGGACTCTACACCTTCAAGGTTGCGGAGTATCTGCTCAGCCTCTTCGGTGGTTCCTTCGCCGTCCGCAACGACGATGGCAACTTTCAGACTGGACAGGCCAAAACCGATAGGTTCGACAACCATGTCCTGTGTTCCGGGAAGCTTTTGTTTGATTGATGCCTGCAATGCCACGAGGTCAACTTCAGGTGACTCGGGCATAATCTTAATGATAACGGCTACGTCTCCCATGCATCAGGGCCCCATAAATCCGCATTTCTTGCACTCGTAGGGAATACTCTGATGCCGGCAGTCATGACACCGGTATATGATCTGCCCGCATGTGGGGCAGGGAAACTTAGTCCAGCCTTCAGCTGTCAGCGGGACACTACAGGAGGTACACTTCTCTGTTGCCATAATTAACTCATTTATTCGGCATCACAACTATTAAAGATGTGGATTGGAATAGGTGCCGGGGGGTCTTTCGCCCTCGAGAAAGGAACAGATACGTTCTGGTCTGCGGCCATTGATAATGGCCCATCTGACACCGGATGCACGGACAAAGGGGAAAAATACCGGATCCACCACATCGGTACGGGTGATGCCTGCTTCCACATCTTTTGGAACCACTTCGCAGAGTATGTCACCGGACAGAATGCCATCCACCGATTTCAAAATAAGCAATGGCGCATCCCGTTTAGACGCCACCCACGCAGCGATGGAATCTGACGTCACATCCCAGGAATGGGGCAGGGGATCTTCTTTCCGCATCGTTCGGTATGGCAGCAGCACTGCCACACCCTGCACCGGAACATCCACAACCTCCACCGGGCAGGCACCTGCTGCCACCCACAGCCATGCCGTCTGTTCCATGGCAGAGACTGCCATCCAGTGCGCCGCCGTCCCTTCAGCACCGCTCTGACGGACGGTATCGGCAAAGAGCCCCCCACCCGGAACGACCAGAATATCACGGCCGGATGTTCCAAGAAGCGCATACAATAGAGGGATCTCTTTTGTCAGACTCCCCCCTACCTTAACAACCAGACAATCTGTCCTTTTCTCTGCTGCCGGTGCCATCTGTACTCAGATACACCATCACCATTCAAAAGCATAAGCCGTTCGCACCATGAAACCAGGCTGATTCAATTCACAACACGTATCAGCCGTCCCGCGCATCTCTCAGATATGCGCATCCTCCCCCTCTTTCTGGCGCTCTGCCTCCTCTGTTGTGGCACTGTCGCCGCCGCATTCACGATAACACAGGTCTGTCCTGATACCTGGTACAAAGGAGAAGCTGATGAATTCATCGTCATTACCGGTAGCGGCAGCCTCACCGGCATCTCCATCTCTGATGAGGAAGGCAGTGCCCGGTTTCCGGATGGGAGCCGGGCATCAGGTGATATAATCTTAGCACAGCAGGCAGAAGCCTATCGTACGGTGCACGGTTCATACCCGGATTATGAATGGTACGATTCCACACCAAATGTACCTGACCTGATCCGCACCGGAACCCTAAAACTGGGAAATAAAGGTGATGAGGTCATCCTCCAAAAGAATTGGCAGGAGACCTGCCGGGTCACCTGGCCGGGCGATGTCGTCTGCCGGGAGGGGCAGGTGCACTTTTTTGAAGACGGCATATGGGATCCCCGCCCGCTGATGATCGGGCAGTCCCGGTTTGCCCCGGCTACGTTTACGGGTGTTTCCGGAACCGTGTTTGCATCACCGGATGCTTCACAGGAGGTACTCAGGAACGCGATTGCCCTCGCCGACTCAAAACTCCTTATCAATGTTTATGAATTCACCGCACCGGGCATTGCTGCTGACATCGGCGCCGCACTGGATGACGGCGTCAGTGTGACCATCATTTTAGAGGGCGGGCCGGTCGGAGGCATCAGCGCTGATGAAAAAAAAGTGGCCGGATATCTCACCGACAAAGGGGCCGCAGTGTACATGATGGAAACAACAGACGCCGCCCACGCCCGCTACCGATATGATCATGCCAAATACCTCATCGCCGACCAAAAGGCCGTCCTCGTGACATCGGAGAACTTCAAGGAGAGCGGATTTCCCGAGAGAGGCACAGCAGGCAACCGGGGATGGGGAATCCTGATCACCGACTCAAAGGTGGCAGACTACTTTGCAGACATCTTCATGGCTGACCTTACGGGAAATGACATGGTAGCATATACCGGTACCGGCACTTTGCCGGACGATGAAAAAAGAGAGAGATACAAGGCATTATTCAGGGCACAGTCGTTCGAAGGGGCTACCGTGACCCCGGTTCTTGCCCCGGACACCGCACATCTCATCCCGGCGCTCATCAACGGGGCAGAGAAAAGCGTTGACATCCAGCAAGCCTATATCAGCAACTGGACCGGCAAGGCTCCCAACCCCTACCTGGAAGCAGCCATTGACACCGCCCGAAGAGGGGTGCATGTACGTATCATTCTCGACAGCTACTGGTTCAACACCAACGGTGAAAACGATAATGACGAGATGGCAGCACGCATCAATACCGTTGCTACAGCAGAGGGACTGCCAATGGAGGCACGGCTTGCCCGAATCGGTCCCGGATACCCCGATAAAGTGCACAACAAAGGAGTCATCGTGGATGGTGATGCCGTGCTCATCTCATCGGTAAACTGGAACGAAAACTCCCCTTCGTTCAACCGGGAAACAGGAGTCATTATTGAAAGTACGGATGCAGGAGCCTACTTTAGCAGAGTATTCGACGCAGATTGGAAGGATGCCGGGCCACTATCGGATTCTCTGTCAGCATCGGCCGATGATACCTACCTCAGACAGGAGATTGCCGCAGGGGTGGTAATGCTTCTCTTCGTCGGCTACATCGTCCGGCGACGATGGCGGTAACACACAGTATAGCATCAAAAAACATGAGAAGATAGCTACAAAAGAGCACAGCGATGGGCTCCGGTATTCAGCCAATCCTGTTATATCCGCCTGTTTATCAGCGGAATAGGCACAAAAATAGGGTAAAAAGACTTAATATGAAGATCATGAGACCACTTGGGTAAATCCAATATCGGACGACCCGGCATCCAAAATAAGATATCCTCATAATTTGAGGATTATACCAGAATACCACCACGACGATTCGTGCCAGTAGCTCACATCAGTTGTGGTGTCGTCACATTTACCATCCGGGAAGACAACATTCACCTATATGCTTTATCGGCAGGAACGGATTGCCATTCTCATCCTCATTGTGGTTCTCATCGTACTGACCGTGGCGTCATTTCTGATTGAGTCAACAGGAAAAGAATCCTTTGCAACACCTTTTTCAGAGACACTGGAGGATGGCACCCTTGCCATCCTCTCCGGCACCATAACACAGGCAGCCAATACCCGTACCGGCAGCCACCTCATGCTCACCGTCGACAATACCTCCGTCTTCGTACCGGATAATGCTCTGGAAGACCCAAAAACCGTCATCGGAGAGTCTGCCAAGGTGATCGGAACCGTTCAGACATATCGCGGAAAAAAAGAGATTATGGTTGAGCGCCCGGATGATATCACCATCCGAAAGCAGTGATTTGAGCGCCGTTTACCGGAATATATCTGCATCATCCTCTTCTTTTATCGAGAGGCGATCAAATGATTTCCTTTTTTTTACCCTTGCATCCTGACTCCGTTCATCAGGGGCAGAGCGGCTCTTTGGTGCGGAAGAACTGACAGCATTTTTATCGCCATCAGCTTTTGCACCGCGGGAGTGCTTCCCCTCAACGCCCAGGCCTTCGTCAAGATCGGATTCTATGAACCGTTCACGTGACATAGTGAACACCTTGACTCACGAGTTAATAACCATGCTACCTCCGACATGTGAACCCAATTTGGGGAGCTGGCAATGATGAGAAGGTATCTGGATACAAAGAACGTTGAAAAAATGAAAAGGGAGTCGTATTCAGGGGCCAAGGACCGGTTCAAGTGCCCAGATCGGAATTTCTGAAGTCAGCCCAAGTGCCCAGCTGATGATGGTAAACATCATGAATGTCATAATAACAATGCCAATTACATTAAGCACCCACCCGGTGCGCATCATATTATGCATGGTTATATAGCCGGAGCCATACGCCACCGCATTCGG